>NZ_CALLYO010000144.1 GCF_937858865.1 uncultured Amaricoccus sp.
CGACGGCGCGCGCCTCGAGCACCCGCTCGTCCACCCCCTCGAACCGCCCGCAGAGGAGGGTGACGCCGGGGTTGGCGGCGAGCACGCGCGCCCGGCCTTGCGTGAAGGGCGTGCCGCGGGGGGAGAGGTAGAGGACGGGCCAGCCGGCGGCCGCGGCGTCGAGGGCGGCCGCGACGACGTCGGCGCGGAGCACCATGCCCGGGCCGCCGCCGGCCGGGGTGTCGTCGACGGTGCGGTGGCGGTCGGTGGCGAAGTCTCGGATGTTGCGGACCTCGAGACGCCAGCGGCCCTCCTCCAGCGCCCGTCTGGTGAGGGAGTGGCCGAGGGGGCCGGGGAACATCTCCGGGTACAGGGTGAGGACGCGGGCGGTCCAGGGGGCGGTCATCGCGACCCGAGATGCGCCGCGACGTCCATCGCCTGATGCGGCACGCCGAGGATGTCGATGCCACCCTCGCGGACGAGATAGAAGATCATATGCGCCCCCTCGGGATAGGAGTGATAGCCTTCCCTGATGTCCGGGCGGGCGCGACCACGGCGTGGATCCTCGGCGAGCCAGCAGAAGCGGCGATGGATCGCTTCGAGGTAGGCATCGCGCTGCCTGCGTCCCCATGTCTTGAGCGTGAAGCGACCGATGCTCCTGAGGTCGGCTCGGGCGCGCGATGTCAGCCGAAGGGGCTCGGTCATTCCTCCTGATCGAGCTCGGCGATCAGGCCTTCGAGCGAGTATTCGACGAACTCGCCGCGGGCCGCCTGTTCCGCGCCCTCGGCAAGATGCGCCCGGAGCGCCTCAAGGCGGGAATTGCGCTCTTCCAGCGCACGAAGCCCGTCACGCACCACTTCACTCGCCGAGCCGTAACGACCGCTCGCGACCTCCTTGCGGATGTAGGTCTCCCAGTGCTCTCCCAGACTGAAGCTCGTGCTGGCCATGGGCGTCTGTCTATTCATTCGTGCTACTTATGAGTATAGGTGCAGTGCGCCATTTTCAACCCAGCAGTCCCTCCGGCGGATCGGCGACGATGCGTCGAGCCGTGAGATCCACGGTGGGAACCGCCGCGCGGGTGAAGGGGAGGAGGAGTTCGGGAGCGCCGGGGCGGGCGATCTCGAGGATGTCGCCGGCGCCGTGGTCGAGGATGGCGCGGACGGTGCCGAGCGGCGCGCCGCCGGTGTCGACGACGGCGAGGCCGATCAGGTCGGCGTGGTAGAATTCGTCCTCGCCGAGCGACGGCAGCCGGTCGCGCGGGGCGTAGAGGCGGGTGCCCTTCAGCGCCTCGGCCTCCTCGCGGGTCGTGACGCCGGTGAGGCGGGCGGCGAAGGCGCCGGGGATCGGCCGGGTGATGCTGACGCCGAAGCTGCGGCCGTCCTCGGTGAGGAGCGGCGCGTAGCCGGCGATGGCGGCCGGGTCGGCGCAGAAGGACTTCAGCCGCACCTCGCCCTTGACGCCGAAGCCGCCGGCGATGGCGCCCACGCAGGTGAGGCCCGCGGGATCGGCCATGGCGCGCGTGCGGGCCTACTCGGCCGGGGCTTCCGCGGCGGCCGCCTTGTCGGCGCGGGCCTTGGCGCGCTCGAGCGCGGCCTTGCCGGGCTGGCCCTGCTTGGGGTTCGAGCGGGCCTTCTTCTCGGCGAGGCCGGCGGCCTCGAGGAAGCGGGCGACGCGGTCGGTCGGCTGGGCGCCCTGGCCGAGCCAGTACTGCACGCGCTCGACGTCGAGCTTCACCCGCGTCTCCTTGTCCTTGGCGAGGAGCGGGTCGTAGGTGCCGAGCTTCTCGATGAAGCGGCCGTCGCGGGGCGAGCGCGAGTCGGCGGCGACGATCGAATAGTGCGGGCGCTTCTTGGACCCGCCGCGGGCGAGCCGGATCTTCATGGCCATCTGGTCAGTCTCCTTGGGTCTGGGTGGGCCCGCCGGTCACGGCCGGCCCGTTCTCGAGATGCCGCTCGTGGTGGCGGATCACTTCGGAAATGATGAAGTTCAGGAACTTGCGGGCGAACTCCGGGTCGAGGTCGGCCTGCTCGGCCAGCCGCTCGAGGCGGGCGATCTGCACGCTCTCGCGCGCCGGATCGGACGGGGGCAGGCCGTGCTGCGCCTTGAGGACGCCGACCGCCTGGGTGTGCTTGAAGCGCTCGGCCAGCGTGAAGACGAGGATCGCGTCCAGCCGGTCGATCGATTCGCGGTGGCCGCGCAGGAGGTCGGCAGCGTGGCGGATGGCGTCGACGCTCATCGCGGTGCCTCCGCTTCGAGCGCGGCGGGGCCCGGATGGCGGAAGACGATCTCCTGCGGATAGAGCGGCCGCGCGTCGGGGTCCTCGACGCAGCCGAGGCGGCGGGCGAGGGCGACCGAGCGGCGGTTGCCGGGATCGACGTAGCTGACCGCCGTCTCCCAGCCGAGCGTGCCGTAGGCAAAGGCGCGCACCGCGCGCGCGCCCTCGGCGGCGTAGCCGCGGCCCTCGAAGCCCGGCAGCAGGATCCAGCCGATCTCGGGCTCGGGGAAGTGCGGCGCCCGGTTGGCGGCGAGCTGCCCGGCGAAGGCGCCGGTCGCCTTCTCCTCGAGGCCCCAGGCGCCCGAGCCGACCAGGTCCCAGGCGCCGACGTCGGATGCGAAGACGTGCCAGGCCCGGTCGGCCGGAAGCGGGCCGCCGACGAAGCGCGCAGCCGCCGAGCCATAGAAGGCGGCGAGCGGCGGGAAGTCCTCCAGCCGGTGCGGCCGGAGGCGCAGGCGCTCGGTCTCGATCACGGGGGCGGGCACCGGCGCGGCGGTCATTTCTTGCGGCCGAGCCCCGAGAGGCCGGGCGGCAGCGAGAGGCCGGGAGGGAGGGCGCCGGGCATGCCGCCGGGGGCGGGCATCCCGGGGGGCAGGCCCCCCGGCATCCCGGCCGCGCCCTTGCCGAAGAGCGCGCCGAGCCCGCCGCGCAGGAGGCCCTTCTTGCCCATGCCGCCCATCTTCTTCATCACGTCGGCCATCTGCCGGTGCATCTTCAGCAGCCGGTTCAGCTCCTGCACCTCGAGCCCGGCGCCGGCGGCGATGCGCTTCTTGCGGCTGGCCTGCAGGATGTCGGGGTTGCGCCGCTCCTTCCTGGTCATCGAGTCGATCAGCGCGACCTGCCGCCGCAGCATCCGGTCGTCGATGCCGGCCTCGTCCATCTGCTTCTGCATCCGCCCCATGCCGGGCAGCATCCCCATGACGCCCGACATGCCGCCCATCTTCTGCATCTGCAGGAGCTGGCTCTTCAGGTCGTTCATGTTGAACTGACCCTTCTGGAACCGCTTCACCATCCGCTCGGCGGCCTCGATCTCGAGCGTCTCCTGCGCCTTCTCGACCAGCGCGACGATGTCGCCCATGCCGAGGATGCGCCCGGCGATCCGGTCGGGGTGGAATTCCTCGAGCGCGTCCATCTTCTCGCCGAGGCCGACGAACTTGATCGGCTTGCCGGTGACGGCCCGCATCGAGAGCGCCGCGCCGCCGCGCCCGTCGCCGTCCATGCGGGTCAGGATGACGCCGGAGACGCCGACCCGCCCGTCGAACTGCTCGGCGACGTTGACCGCGTCCTGGCCCGTGAGGCCGTCCACCACCAGCAGCGTCTCGTGCGGCTTGGTCGCGTCGCGCACGGCGGCGACCTCGGCCATCAGCTCGTCGTCGACGTGCAGCCGCCCGGCGGTGTCGAGCATGACGACGTCGTAGCCGCCGAGCGTCGCCTGCTGCCGCGCCCGCTTGGCGATCGCGACCGGATCCTGCCCCGGCACGATCGGCAGCGTGTCGACCCCGACCTGGGTTCCGAGGATGGCGAGCTGCTCCATCGCCGCCGGGCGGCGGGTGTCGAGCGAGGCCATCAGCACCCGCTTGCCCTCGCGCTCCTTCAGCCGCTTGGCGAGCTTCGCCGTCGTCGTCGTCTTGCCCGAGCCCTGCAGGCCGACCATCAGGATCGGCGCCGGCGGGCTGTCGATCCTGAGGTGCCCCGGCTCCCCCTCGCCGCGCAGCATCTCGACGAGCGCGTCGTGGACGATCTTCACCACCTGCTGGCCGGGCGTGACCGACTTGGTGACCGCCTGCCCCTTGGCCTCCTCGCCGACCTTCTTCACGAAGTCCCGCGCCACCGGCAGCGAGACGTCCGCCTCGAGGAGCGCGGTCCGCACCTCGCGCAGCGCCGTGGCGATGTCCTCCTCCGACAGCGCGCCCTGGCGGGTGAGCGAGCCGAAGACGCCGGAAAGCCGGTCGGACAGGGTCTCGAACATGGGGCCGCCCCCTCCTCAAACGACGATCGCGCCGGTGGGCGCAACGCGCTGACCGGCGGCGATCCTGCAGACTGCCAGGACCGGAGGGTACGGGACTCTCCGGGAACTTGCCCGCGATCTAGGGGAGAAGCCGCCAGCGGTCAACCCCGACGCTCACAAGGGGCTTGCCGGACGAATTGGTCTGACGTCTGATGTCTCGACGCCGAATCACACAGCGAACCGCCCCGCATGGCCCGAGACGCCCTCGCCAGCCTCGCCGCGCTCCCGCCGCTCGGGCGGGCCGACCAGGTCGCCGAGGCCCTCTCGCGCCACATCGACGAGGCGCACCTCAAGCCCGGTGACCGCCTGCCCACCGAGCGCGCGCTGATGCAGGCGCTCGGTATCGGCCGCTCCAGCCTGCGCGAGGCGGTCAGCCAGCTCCGCGCCCTCGGCGTGCTCGAGACCCGCATCGGCAGCGGTATCTATATCCGCAAGCCAGTCTCGGCACGCACCGTCCACCTGCCGCTCTCGATCGAGCCGCGCGACCTCGCGGGCGGGCTCCTCCTCACCCTCGAGGTCCGCCGCGGCGTCGAGATCGAGGCCTCGATGGCCGCCGCCCGCCGCCGCACCCCCGAGGACATCGCCCGCATCGAGACGGCGCTCGACGAGATGGAGCGCGTCCACCTCCGCGAGGGCACCTCGGGCGCGGCCGATCTCGCCTTCCACCTCACCGTCTACGACGCCAGCGGCAACCCGCTCTTCCGCCAGGTGCTGGAACAGCTCCGCGGCCACTTCGAGCGCTTCTGGGCGCAGCCCTTCGACCGGCCCGACTTCGCCGGCCGCTCCTTCCCCTTCCACCGCCGCCTCTTCGAGGCGATCCGCGACGGCGACCCGAAGGCGGCCGCCGCCCACACCCGCGCCATCCTCGACATCGTCGAGGAGGACATCCGAGAGATGAGCCGATGACCGCCGCCCTGCCGCCCCGCGCGCTCGACCCCGTCGAGGCCGCCCGCCTCACCGTCGCCCACGACGGCGCGCACGCCTTCTCGGCGGTCGTCCCGCCCATCGCCCAGACCTCGCTCTTCACCTTCGCGAGCTACGACGAGATGCTCGCCGCCTACCGCGGCGAGATCACCCGGCCGATCTACAGCCGCGGCATCAACCCGACCGTCCGCCTGTTCGAGGAGATGCTCGCCGCCCTCGAAGGCGCCGAGGACGCGCTCGGCTTCGCCAGCGGCATGGCGGCGATCTCGGCCGCCGTCCTCTCCTTCGTCGGCCCCGGTGACCGCATCGTCGCGGTGCGCAACGTCTACCCCGACGCCTTCCGCCTGTTCGGCACCGTCCTGCCCCGCCTCGGCGTCGAGGTCGCCTACGTCGACGGCCGCGACCCCGCCGCCGTCGCCGCGGCGCTGCCCGGCGCGCGGCTCCTCTACCTCGAGAGCCCGACCAGCTGGCAGATCGAGGCGCTCGACGTCGGCGCGCTCGCCGCCGCCGCCCGCGCCGCCGGCGTCCTCTCGATCATCGACAACAGCTGGGCGACGCCGATCTTCCAGAACCCGCTCGCGCTCGGCGTCGACCTCGTCGTGCACTCCGCCTCGAAATACATCGGCGGCCACAGCGACGTCGTCGCCGGCGTCGTCGCCGGCCCGAAGGCCCTCGTCGACCGGCTGCGCGCCGAGCTCTACCCCTACGTCGGCGGCCGCCTCGCCCCCTTCGACGCCTGGCTGCTGGTGCGCGGCCTCAGGACGCTGCCGCTCCGCATGCTCGCCCACCAGGCCTCGGCGCTCGAGATCGCCCGCCGCCTCGCCGCCCGGCCCGAGGCCGCGGCGGTGCACCACCCCGGCCTCGGCACCCTGCCGCCGGGCCTGCGCGGCACCTCCGGCCTCTTCTCCTTCGAGCTCGCCGAGGGGCTCGACCCGCGCGCCTTCTGCGACCGCCTCCGCCTCTTCCAGCTCGGCGTGAGCTGGGGCGGCCACGAGAGCCTCGTGGTGCCGGGCGAGGTGGTGCTGCAGCAGAAGGCGCAGCCCAACTCGGCGCACGCCTTCGGCATCAGCCCGCGCTCGGTGCGCCTCCACGTCGGCCTCGAGGGCACCGAGGCCCTCTGGGCCGACCTCGCCGCCGGCCTCGACGCCGCCAGAACCTGAACCGGACGACCAACAGGGGGAAACCACATGAAGCGACTTCTGACTGCAACCGCCTTCGCCGCGCTCTTCGCCGGCTCCGCGATGGCCGACACGATGCTCAGGCTCGTCGAGGTCATCACCAGCCCGCAGCGCACCGAGACGCTGAAGGGCATCGTCGGCCAGTTCGAGGCGGCGAACCCCGGCACCAAGGTCGAGATCATCTCGCTGCCCTGGGGCGAGGCCTTCCAGAAGTTCGCCACCATGGTCTCGGCCGGCGACCTGCCCGACGTGGTCGAGATGCCCGACACCTGGGTCTCGCTCTACGCCAACAACAACCTGCTCGCCGACCTCTCGCCCTGGCTCGAGGGCTGGGAGCACGCGAGCGACCTCTCCGACCGCGCCGTGGCGCTCGGCGCCGTCGACGACAAGCCGGTGATGCTGCCCTACGGCTTCTACCTGCGCGCCATGTTCTACAACAAGGACCTGCTCGCGGAGGCCGGCGTCGAGGCGGTCCCGACCACCCTCGACGAGTTCCACGCCGCGGCCGAGAAGGTCTCCGCCCTGCCCGGCAAGGCCGGCTACTGCATGCGCGGCGGCCCGGGCGGCCTCAACGGCTGGGTGATGTTCTCCGCCACCATGGCCGGCGACAACGCCTTCTTCGACGAGGACGGCAACTCGACCTGGTCGAGCGAGGGCTGGGAGAAGGGCCTCGAGTGGTACGTCAACCTCTACAAGGACGGCCTCGCCCCCAAGGACAGCGTGAACTGGGGCTTCAACGAGATCGTCGCCGGCTTCTACACCGGCCAGTGCGCCTTCCTCGACCAGGACCCGGACGCGCTCATCGCCATCGCCGAGCGGATGAAGCCCGAGCAGTACGGCGTGACCACCTTCCCCAAGGGACCGGACGGCAAGGCCTTCCCGACCATCGGCTACGCCGGCTGGTCGATGATGGAGACCTCCGAGAACAAGGACCTGGCCTGGAAGCTCATCGCGACCCTCGAGGGCCCCGAGGGCAACGTGCCGTGGAACAAGATGACCGGCGCGCTGCCGGCGCTGAAGTCGGCCGAGAACGACCCCTTCTACCAGAGCGAGGCCTTCAAGGGCTGGTTCGAGGAACTCGGCGATCCCGACGTCGTGCCGACGATCATGCCGACCTACCTCGAGGAATTCGCCTACTTCAAGGACAGCCTCGCCATCTCCACCGGCCAGAAGGCGCTGCTCGGCGAGATCACGCCCCAGGAGCTCGCCGCCCAGTGGGCCGACTATCTGACCAAGGCGCAGCAGAAGTACCTCGACAAGTGATGCGCGATCCGGCGGATTGCGTCCGCCCCTCTTGCACGGCGCCGCTCGCGATGAGCACGGCCTGCGCCTGCCGGGGGGCAGCGGATCATCCGGATTGCGTATGAAATCCCGGGCGGGCGTCGGCCGTGCCGGCGCCCCTCCCGAAGCCCGTCCCGACGCGCCAATTCCTGCCAGATCG
>NZ_CALLYO010000145.1 GCF_937858865.1 uncultured Amaricoccus sp.
GGTGAGGCCGCCTCGGCGGAGATAAGATTAGTAGGTCTGTTCAGCTAGTTAGCCGATACAATTCCCCCGATGCGTGCATTGACGTACGCCGGCGGCCAATGCCGGGTTAACGGCCGTTTTCAATGCTCTCGCGAGGGAACATGAGGTCGCGTTCGCCTCGACGCCGCTGGATTTGTCCAATCGTACTGGGAAGCTTCGCTCTATGAGGAGAAGACGCGGGTGCCGTCGAGGGCGGAGGTGGGGTGGGCCTCGCCGGGGGCGACGTTGCGGAGCTTGATCAGGCGGCGCATCGAGGCGGCGTTCGGGGTGGGGACCACGCGGTTGGCGGGGATGTGGGCGGAGCCGATCAGGATGTCGGCCTTGGTCAGGGGCGCGTTGGTGAGGAGGCCGACGCGGGCGGCGATGATCGTCGCCTGGGTGATCGTCTGGGTGCGGAACATGGCGCAGATCGAGCGCTCGAGCGTCACGTAGGAGCCGTAGAGGTAGGGTGCCTCGCGGAGCTCCTGGTCGCCGGCGCCCATGGCCACGGCGCGCAGGATCGCCATCTGGTCGTCGGTCAGGGCGAACTCGGTCGGGCGGTCCTCGGAGGCCAGCCGCGAGAAGGCCTCGGTGATGCAGAAGCCGACGGCGAGCAGGTCCTGCTCGATGTGGCCGATGCGGTCGCGGAAGGCCTCGCGGTCCTCGGGCGAGCTGACCGAGATGGCGATCTTGTCGCCGCGCTCGGTGATGATCGGCAGCGTGTAGCCGGAGGGACCGACGCCGTGGGTCTTGGCGTCGTGGTAGAAGGCGCGGGTGGCCGGGTCGGTCACCTGCAGCGTGTCCCAGAAGAAGCCGAACTCGGCCGTGGCGCTGGCGCGCTGCACCGGGTCGATGGTGTGGTAGCGGCGGTTGAAGTAGCGCGCCACCCATTCCTCGGGGTAGGTGGTGAGCGCGCGGGTGGTGAAGGCGGTGGAGGGCAGCTCGCTCACCACGTGCAGCGTGCAGTGCGAGACGCCGATCGCCTCGGAGAACTGCCGGAGCAGGTCGACGAGGTCGGGGAAGCTCGCGACCTGCAGCAGCTCGTCGGCGATCGCCTCGGACAGCGGGTTGCGGAAGACCTCGAGCTCGTCGAAGTCGAGCGTGTCGAGCAGCCGGTTCAGGTCGGAGGCGAGATGGTTCTTTCCCAGCCGCGTCAGGCAGTTGATGGCCTCGTGGAGCGAGGCCTCGACCCAACCAATCATTGCACCCTCGTTACTCGGTATTCACGGAAAACTGACTGAAAGTTCCCAGCTGCTGGTTAAGGGAAGGCTAACGGGCGTGGGGTGCCGGCGGCCTGAATCCTATGAACTGGTTAACGGCGGGGTGGAGGGGGCCGGCTTTCTGCCGGGGCCGGGCGGGGAGATTTCGATCAGCAGGTTGCCGTCGGCATCCTGGGCGAGGCGGTCGCCCGGGGGGAGGAGGGTGGTGCTGTCCATCTGTTCGAGGATGGCGGGGCCGGTGAGGGTGGCGTCGGGCGGGAGGTGGTCGCGGCGGTAGACGGGGGTGTCGTGCCAGGCGCCGAACCAGGCGGGGCGGGTGGTGGTTTGGGCTTGCGCGAGGGTGGGGCGGCGTTGGGTGGGGTCGAGGAGGAGGCGGAGGTCGAGGGGTGGGCGGTGGCCGGTGACGGAAGTGGCGAGGTTGACCAGGGCGGGGCGGATCTCGGGGAGCTCGACGTGGAAGCGGGCGCGGTAGGCCTGTTCGAAGAGGGTGTGGAGGTCGGCGAGGGTGGGGGTCGGTGACGGGAGGGGGACGCGGAGGAGGTGGGTCTGGCCGACGAACTGCATGTCGGCGGCGTGGGTGGTGGTGATCGATGTGGTGGGGACGGGCTCGGCGGCGATGAGGGCGCGGCCCTGGGATTCGTGGGTGGCGAGGATGGTGTGGACGTCCGCGATGTCGAGGGAGGGGAGGGGGCGGGCGAGGGTGCGGACGAAGTCGAAGCGGAGGTCGGCGGTGGCGCAGCCGAGGGCGTTGGTGATGCCGGGGCGGGCAGGGACGAGGACGCGGGGGAGCCCGAGCTCGCGGGCGAGGGCGGCGGCGTGGAGCGGGCCGGCGCCGCCGAAGGCGAAGAGGGTGTAGTCGCGGGGGTCGGCGCCGAGGGAGAGGGAGACCATGCGGATGGCGTTCGCCATGCGGGTGTCGGCGATGCGGAGGATGGCGGCGGCGGCTTCCTCGGGGGTGAGGGAGAGCGGGGCGGCGATGGTGTCGGTGAGGATGCGGCGGGCGGATTCGAGGGCGGGGAAGCGGGCGGGGTCGAGGCGGCCGAGGAGGAGGTTGGCGTCGGTGATTGTGGGGAGGGTGCCGCCACGGCCGGCGGCGATGGGGCCGGGGTCGGCGCCGGCGGAGGCGGGGCCGACCTCGAGGAGGCCGGAGGGGGTGAGGCGGGCGATGGAGCCGCCGCCGGCGCCGACGGTGCGGACGTCGACCATGGGGAGGTGGATGGGCATGGCGTATTCGAGCTCGATCTCGGAGGAGACCGGGGCGGTGCCGCTCTTGATGAGGGCGACGTCGGTGGAGGTGCCGCCCATGTCGTAGGTGATGAGGTTCGGGATGCCGGCGCGGCGGGCCGTGGCGAGGGCGGCCATGACGCCGGAGGCGGGGCCGGACATCACGGTCTTGGCGGCCTCGCGGGAGACGGTGCGGGCGGAGGCCATGCCGCCGTTGCCGGTGACGACGAGGAGGTCGCGGGGGTAGCCGCGAAGGGTGAGCTCGGACTGGAGGCGGGCGAGGTAGCGCTCGAGGACGGGCTGGACCGAGGCGTTGACGGCGGCGGTGACGCCGCGCTCGTACTCGCGGGATTCGGAGAGGAGCTGGTGGCCGGCGGTGATCCAGGGGGTGGGCCAGAGCTCGCGCGCGATCTCGGCGGCGCGGAGTTCGTGGGTGGGGTTGGCGTAGGCGTGGAGGAAGTGGATGACGAGGGCTTCGCAGCCCTGGGCGAGGAGGTGGGCGATGGCCTGCCGGGTGGTGGCTTCGTCGAGGGGGGTGAGGATGCGGCCCTGGGCGTCGGTGCGTTCGGGGACCTCGAGGCGGAGGTCGCGGGGGATGATGGGGGTGAAGCGGCCGGTCATGCCGTAGGGGTTCGGGCGGGTGCGGCGGCCGAGCTCGAGGACGTCGCGGAAGCCCTGGGTGGTGATGAGGCCGGTGCGGGCGAGGCGGCGTTCGAGGACGGCGTTGGTCGTCGTGGTGGTGCCGTGGATGATGAGGTCGACCTGGCTCGGGGGGACGCCGGCCTGGTCGAGGGCGGCGAGGGCGCCGGTGGCCTGGTTGGCTGGGGTGGTCGGGGTCTTCGCCAGGCGGACGGTGCCGGCGGTGGGGTCGAAGAGGACGAGGTCGGTGAAGGTGCCGCCAACGTCGATGCCGGCGACGATGGTCATGGGCGCACGGGCGGGCACGCGTGCCCGCTTCTCAAGGCATTGAAAAGAAGACGATTTTTTCGCGTATATACAACGTATTGACGGAACGGGGGCATCGCGTCGCACTCCGGCATGGGGCATGGGGCATGGGCATGGAAGGCGGGGGCGTCGGGGGGAGGAGGGTGGTGGGGATCCTGGCCGGACGGACGGGCCCGGCGGCGGGGTCGAAAGGGACGAGGTCGGTGAAGGTGCCGCCTGCGTCGATGCCGGCGATGATGCCGCGGGTCATCGGCGGGCTCCTGGGGCGGGGGGCGGCGCTTTGAGCGCCGTTCGCCCGCATGCGCGGGCTCGGCCCCGGAAGCCGACGCGCTGCGCCCTTGCTCCCGGAAGCCCGGGCGGCGGGAGGGGCGGCCCGAGGGGGGCCCTCGCCGGCCCCCCTCGACCCCCCCGGCACTGCCCGATAGGAGGAAGGCGGTTGCCGGGGCCGGGGAGCGGCCTCTCGGTCGGCGGAGGGATCGTGCGCGATTCCGCTGCATCTCAGATTCCGACGTAGGCGTGGAACTGGGGGGCGTCGGGGGGGAGGGCGGCGGTGAGGAGGGTTTCGGCTACGGTGCCGTTGACGAGGAAGGCGATGCGGTCGGCGGTGGCGAGGGCGGCGTCGACGCGCTGCTCGACGAGGAGGGTGGCGACGCCCTGGGAGCGCAGGGTGGCGATGGTGTCGCGGATGAGGGCGGTCATGGAGGGTTGCAGGCCCTCGGTGGGCTCGTCGAGGAGGAGGACCTTCGGGTCGGTGCAGAGGGCGCGGGCGATGGCGAGCATCTGCTGCTCGCCGCCGGAGAGGGTGCCGGAGGTCTGCGACAGGCGCTCGCGGAGGCGGGGGAAGAGGGTGAGGGCGCGCTCGCGGGTGGCGGGGTCGTGGTTGCGGGTGAGGAGGCCGATCTCGAGGTTTTCCGCCACCGTGAGCTCGGCGAAGAGGCGGCGGCCCTGGGGGACCCAGGCGATGCCCTGGCGGGGGACGTCGTGGGCGGGGAGGGTGTCGAGGCGGGTGGCGTCGAGGGTGATGGCGCCGGCGGTGAGGGGGACGAGGCCCATGATCGCCTTGAGCGTCGTGGACTTGCCGGCGCCGTTGCGGCCCATGAGGCAGAGGACCTCGCCCGCGGCGAGGGTGAGGGAGACGCCGCGGAGGACCGGGGTGCGGGCGTAGCCGGCGTCGATGTTGGTGACGGTGAGCATCAGGGGCCGAGATAGGCGGCGCGGACGGCGGGGTTGGCGCGGACGGTGGCGGGGTCGGCGCTCGCGATGATGCGGCCGAAGTCGAGGACGGTGATGCGGTGGGCGAGGTCCATGACCACGTCCATGTTGTGCTCGATGAGGAGGAGGGTGGCGGTGAGGGCGATCTCGCGGGCCAGCGCGGTGAAGGCCTCGATCTCGCCGGCGGCGAGGCCCTGGGTCGGCTCGTCGAGGATGAGGAGGCGGGGGGCGAGGGCGAGGCCCATGGCGATCTCGAGCAGGCGCTGGTGGCCGTAGGCGAGCTCGCCGGCGGGGCGCCTGGCCATGTCCTCGAGGCCGACGCGGGA
>NZ_CALLYO010000146.1 GCF_937858865.1 uncultured Amaricoccus sp.
CCGCCCGCGGCATCGTCGGGCTGGCGCAGCCCGGTCAGCCGGTAGAGGCGCCCGTCGTGCCGCACCACGGTCAGCTCGGCCACCCGCGCGCTGCCGCCCGAGGTCATGGCGAGCGCGCCCTGCGCCGTGGCGAGGCCGTTGCGGCGGCCCTGGCGCAGGCCGGCGAGCGGCCCGGTGCGGATCTCGCGGCCGATCTCGGGCACCCAGCCGTGCACGAGATAGTCGGCCGGCGCGCCCCCCGGATCGGCGATGCTGTCCATGAGGAGGAGCGCCCCGCCCGGGCCGCTCGCCACCACCACGTCGGGGAGGTTGGCCACGGCATAGCCCGGCGGGGCGTCGAAGGCGAAGCCGAGGTCGGGATGCACGAAGCTCCGCCCGCGCACGAAGCCCTGCGCCGGACCGTCGCCCCAGGTCATCCCGTCGATGGCGGCGAGGAAGGCGGCGCGGTTGCGCACGCCGGTGCCGGCGGCGGCCCCCGCCTCGCGCCGCGCCGCGACGAGCCGCTCGCCGAGCGCGGGATGGTCGGGCGCCCCCGACCGGCCGGGATCGCCTTCGCCCGGGCCCGTCTCGACCGCGCGCGCCGCGAGCAGCGTCGCGAGGAAGTCGGCCTGCGCCCCCGGGTCGTAGCCGGCCCGCACGAGGAGCGCGAGCCCGGTCCGGTCCGCCGCCACCTCGGCGGCGCGGCGCGCCCGGTCGCCCTTCGGCACCCGGCCGTCGCCGGCCAGCGCATGGCCGATCTCGTGGCCGAGCACCACGGCGAGCTCGGCCTCGTCGCCGGCCAGCGCCAGCATCCCGCGGGTCACGAAGATCCGCCCGCCGGGCAGCGCGAAGGCGTTGGTCTCGGGCGTGTCGAGGACGGAGAAGCTCCAGCGGCCGCCGGGCGGGGCCGGATGGCCGGCCGCCGCCACCAGCCGCATCCCGACCGCCTGGAGATAGCCGGCGAGCGCCGGATCGCGGTAGATCCCGCCGCTCGCCGCGACGAGCGCCTCTGGCGTCACCCCGGGCGTCACCCCGCGCGTCACCCCGGGCGTCACCCCGCGCGGGGCACCCGACGCCGGCGCCGTCCCGGCCGCCAGAGCGCCGGCGAGGAGCGCGGCGATCAGCCTCTTCCACATGCGGCCTTCCCTTCCAACCCGCGACGCTGCTAGACAGACGCCCGTGGCCTCGTAGCTCAGAGGATAGAGCAACCGCCTCCTAAGCGGTAGGTCGGCGGTTCGAATCCGCCCGAGGTCGCCAAGCCGCGCGGGAAGGACGAGAGTTGCCGGACGACTGCCCAAGCGCCCCCGACTTCAGCCTCGAGCGCCCCGGCCCGCATCCGGTCTGCGGCATCGACGAGGTGGGGCGCGGCCCCTGGGCCGGCCCGGTCGTCGCCGCCGCCGTCATCCTCGACCCCGCGGCCATCCCCGAGGGGCTCGACGACAGCAAGCGCCTCACCGCCCTGCGCCGCGAGGCGCTCGCCGCCGAGATCCGCCTCGCCGCCTGCGTCGGCGTCGGCGTGGCGAGCGTCGCCGAGATCGAGGCGATGAACATCCTGCAGGCGAGTTTCCTCGCCATGCGCCGCGCCGTCGCCGGCCTCCCGCGCCGGCCGGCGCTGGCGCTGGTCGACGGGCACATGCCCTGCCCCGGCCTCCCCTGCCCCTGCCGGCCGGTCGTCGGCGGCGACGGGCTCGCCGTCTCCATCGCCGCCGCCTCGATCGTCGCCAAGGTCGCCCGCGACGCGATGATGGTTGCCCTTTCGCAACAGTTCCCCGGCTACGGCTGGGAAACCAACATGGGTTACGGGACGCGGGGGCATGCCGAGGGGCTGGAGAGACTGGGGGTCAGCCCACATCATAGGCGGTCGTTTGCGCCGGTGCACAAGATGTTGTGGGAAGGGTCTTTGGTAAGTTCTTGATTCGATTAATTGTTTGACGGCGAGTCGCGAATGACTCATCGTCGGGGCGCCAACCGACAGGACGGAATGCCCCGATGCCGAGAGTGAAGAAGGCCGAGGAGACCGGCGCACCCGGGACCGCCCCCCGAACCGACCCCGGGACCGACCCCGGGACCGACGTGGTGCTGGCCGGGGACTGCATCGAGGTGATGCGCCGGCTGCCGGACGCGAGCGTCGATCTGGTCTTCGCCGACCCGCCCTACAACCTGCAGCTCCGCGGCGAGCTGCACCGGCCGGACAATTCGCGCGTCGACGCGGTCAACGACGAGTGGGACAGGTTCGCCTCCTTCGCGGCCTATGACGAATTCTCCCGCGCCTGGCTCGGCGAGGCGCGGCGCGTGCTGAAGCCGGACGGGGCGATCTGGGTGATCGGCTCCTACCACAACGTCTTCCGGCTCGGGGCGGCGCTGCAGGACGCGGGCTTCTGGATCCTGAACGACGTCATCTGGCGCAAGTCGAACCCGATGCCGAACTTCCGCGGCAAGCGGCTGACCAACGCGCACGAGACGCTGATCTGGGCGGCGAAGTCGGACCAGTCGAGATACACCTTCAACTACGAGGCGATGAAGGCGCTGAACGAGGGCGTGCAGATGCGCTCGGACTGGACCATCCCGCTCTGCACCGGAGGCGAGCGGCTGAAGAACGCCGGCGGCGACAAGGCGCATCCGACGCAGAAGCCCGAGGCGCTGCTGCACCGGGTGCTGGTCGCCTCGACGCGGCCGGGCGACCTGGTGCTCGATCCCTTCTTCGGTACCGGCACCACCGGCGCCGTCGCCAGGCGGCTGCGGCGGCGCTTCATCGGCATCGAACGCGAGGCGGAATACCGGGCGGTCGCCGAGGCGCGCATCGCCGCGGTCCGGCCGCTCGACGCCGAGGTGGCGGCGGTGACGACGCCGAAGCGGGCCGAGCCGCGCATCGCCTTCGGGCAGCTGGTGGAGCGCGGGCTGCTGGCGCCGGGCGAGGTGGTGACCTCGCTCGACGGGCGGCA
>NZ_CALLYO010000147.1 GCF_937858865.1 uncultured Amaricoccus sp.
GGGCGGCCTCGGCACCTCGAACCAGTTCGAGTCCGCCGCCTTCGTCCGCTCCGCCGCCGGCGTCGAATACCCCGACATCCAGTACCACTTCCTGCCGCTCGCGGTGCGCTACGACGGCCGCTCCGCCGTCCGCGGCCACGGCTTCCAGGCCCACGTCGGCCCGATGCGCTCCCCCTCCCGCGGCAGCGTCCGCCTCAGGAGCGCCGACCCGCGCGAGGCGCCGGCCATCCGCTTCAACTACATGTCGCACGAAGCGGACTGGCGCGACTTCCGCCGCTGCATCCGCCTGACCCGCGAGCTCTTCGCCCAGCCCGCCTTCCGCCCCTACGCCGGCGACGAGATCCAGCCCGGCCGCGACGTGCAGACCGACGACGAGCTCGACGCCTTCGTCCGCGAAGAGGTGGAGAGCGCCTTCCACCCCTGCGGCACGGCGCGGCTCGGCCGCCGCGACGACCCGATGGCCGTCGTCGATCCCGAATGCCGTGTCATCGGCGTCGAGGGCCTGCGCGTCGCCGACAGCTCGATCTTCCCGCGCATCACCAACGGCAACCTCAACGCCCCCTCGATCATGGCCGGCGAGAAGGCCGCCGACCATATCCTCGGCCGCTCGCTCCCGCGCTGGAACGCCGCCCCCTGGATCAACCCCCGCTGGCAAACCTCCGATCGCTGAGGGCTTGCCGGAAGAGGCAGAAAGGACGATATATGATATCGCTATCATATATCAGGAAAGGGCGAGATGCGCACCTTGGTGGACCTCGGCGACGCGCAGGCCAGGGCGCTCGACCGGCTCGCGAAGCGGAAGGAGCGCTCGCGCGCCTCGCTGATCCGCGAGGCGGTGGACGACTACCTGCGCCGCCACGGCCGCGAGGGCGGCGACGAGGCCTTCGGCCTGTGGGGCAAGGACGCCCCGGACGGCCTCGTCTTCCAGGAGCGGGCGCGCCGCGAATGGTGAGGCCGCTCTTCGACACCAACATCCTGATCGACTATCTCGGCGGGATCGGCGCCGCCCGCGACGAGCTGGCCCGCTACCCCGAGCCGGCGATCAGCATCATCTCCTGGATGGAGGTGCTGGTCGGCGCGGCGAGCGGCGTCGAGCTCGCCACGCGCCGCTTCCTCGCCGGCTTCGCCATCGTCGAGATCGACCGGACGGTCGCCGAGCGTGCCGTCCTCATCCGCAGGGAGAGGCGGATCCGCCTGCCCGACGCCCTCATCCAGGCGTCGGCCGAAGTCCACGCACTGCTGCTCGTGACCCGCAACAGCCGCGACTTCGACGCGACCTCCCCCTCGGTGCGGATCCCCTACGTGCTCTGACGCTCTTGAGCCGCCCGGCGGCGACCCCATCTCTCCCGGCATGGACGCCGCTGTCGCCCTGCCGCCGGAACGGGCGGAAGCCATCGTCGCCGAGGCCGCCCGCGCCTACTTCCAGGGCTGCCGCGGGCGGGTCGACGGCTTCGTCGACGCGAATTTCTCCGTCGCCGGCTCGGCGCGGCTGCACCGCCATGCGCTCGGCCTCGACCTGCTGCGCGCGCCGGCCAACGTCGCGCTCGCCATCCCGCAGGTCGCCCTCAAGCTCTCGGCTTCGGCCGCCCGCGCGCTGAAGCGGCCGCGCACCGCCGAGGCGCTCGCCCGCCGCAACCTCCTCCTCGATACCGCGGTGGCGCGCGAGCTGCGCTGGCGGCTGATGACCGACCTCCTCGTCCAGCCCTGCCGCGACGGCGACCGGGTTTCCGCGCGCGACGGGCTCGCCGAGGCGATCCTCGCCCATCCCGAGGTGCAGGCGCTCCTCGCCGGGGCGGGCGAGGCGACCGCCGCCCACCGCGACGACCCGGCCTTCCGCGCCCGGCTCGACGCCGCCCTCACCGACTATGCCGGCACCCGCGCCGCCGCCGCCGAGATCACCACCGGGCTCATCGCGCTCGGCACCGGCGCCGTCGCCTTCCAGAAGGCGACCCCCGGCGCGCTCGCCCTCGGCCCGGCGGTCGCCGGCGCCATGGCGCAGAGCTCGGCCATCGCCGGCTTCCCGCTCGGCTCGGCGGCCGGCGGCCTCTGGTACGGCATCTTCCCGGCCAAGGCCTCGCCGCTCCTCGTCGCCGGCACCACCGCCGGCATCCTCGGCGTGGCGGCGCTCGCCACCGCCTTCGCCGGCATGATCTCGGACCCGGTGCAGCGCGCCACCGGCCTGCACCGCCGCCGCCTGCTCGCCTTCGTCGACGGCCTCGAGCGCGCCTTCCTCCGCGGCGAGGACACCGGCTTCGTCACCTACGACCTCTACGTCGCGCGCCTGCTCGACCTCGGCGACCTCCTCGTCGGCATCGGCCGCGCCTTCCGCCCCGGATGACCTCGCCGTCCGGGGCCCGGATCCGCGTTCAGGAAGAATTAACCCGACGAATCCCTTTGGTTTCAGAGGGATAAGTATAGTTTCGCGTGCGAAATCCCCCGCTCACACCGGATAGCGCAGGATCGCCGCGAGATCGCCGCCGCCGGGCACGTCGGCGCGGCGGGCGGAGACGACCCGGCCGCCGGCGGCCAGCGTGCGCCGGGCGATCTCGTCGACCACGCCGTAGGTCTCGATCCTGCCGTCCTCGCCGAAGGTGACGGCGCCGGTCTCCTCGTCGACCGTCCCCGGCACGACCGCGTCCATGTCGGCGACGAGCGTGTCGATCGCCCCGAAGGTCGCCGCGCGCGCCGCCTGCGCCACGTCGGTCACCGCGCGCCCCTGCTGCCCGCGCGCCTCGAAGAGCCGCGCCAGCGCCTCGATCTCGGCGGCATGGATGCCGTCGAGCACCCCGCGCGCGGCCTGGGCGAGCTCGGCGTCGGGCGTCCGGTCCGCCGCTCCCGGGATCACCTCCGCGGCGGTCCCGGGATAGCTCGAGACGGCGCGGTAGATCGAGGCGAGCGGCTCGGCCGCCGCGACGATGAG
>NZ_CALLYO010000148.1 GCF_937858865.1 uncultured Amaricoccus sp.
TCAGAGCTTCCAGCCCGAATGCAGCGCCGCGATGCCCATCGAGAGGTTGCGGTAGCGGACCTGGCCGAAGCCGGCCTCGGCGATCATCCCGGCGAAGGTCTCCTGGTCCGGGAAGCGGCGGATCGATTCGACGAGATACTGGTAGCTCGCCCGGTCGCCGACGAGGACCTCCCCCATCGGCGGGATGAGGTTGAACGAATAGCGGTCGTAGAGCCAGCGCAGCCCCGGCTCCGGCACGCGGGAGAACTCGAGCACGAGGAGCCGGCCGCCGATCCGGAGCACCCGGTACGCCTCGGCCAAAGCGACCTCGATCCGCGTCACGTTCCGGATGCCGAAGGAGATGGTGTAGGCGTCGAACGAGCGGTCGGGGAAGGGGAGGGCCATCGCGTCGCCCACCACCCAGTCGATCCTGCCGGCGAAGGCCTGCGCCTCCGCCCGCCGGCGCCCCTCGGCCAGCATGTCCTCGGTCATGTCGAGGACGGTCGCATGCCCCTCGCCCTCGAGGCGCTTCAGGAACCGGAAGGCGATGTCGCCGGTGCCGCCGGCGACGTCGAGGAGCCGCATCCCCGGCCGCGGCGCCAGCCAGTCGATCATCGCCGCCTTCCAGAGCCGGTGGATGCCGAGGCTCATGGCGTCGTTCATCAGGTCGTAGCGGCCGGCGACCGAGGAGAAGACGCCGTGCACGCGGCCGGCCTTCTCCGACTCGGGGACGGTCTCGAAGCCGAAGTGGGTGGTGGCTTCGCTGGTCGGCTCGTTGGTCGGCTCGCTCGCCATCCGCTCGGTCTTTCGGTCGTTGCCGCCGCCCCTTATAAGGCAGGCCGGGGGCAGCGCAACCGCACCACACCGCCACAGGGGACACGCATGCCGGAGCTGCCGGAGGTCGAGACCGTGCGCCGCGGGCTGGAGCCCGTCCTCGCCGGCCGGAGGATCGTCCATGCCGAGGTGCGCCGCCCGGACCTGCGCTGGCCCTTCCCGCCGCGGCTCGCCGAGCGGCTGACCGGGCGGCGGGTCGATGCGCTCCGCCGCCGCTCCAAGTACCTGCTCGCCGACCTCGACGGGGCGGAGACGCTGATCCTCCACCTCGGCATGTCCGGCCGGCTCCTCGTCTCGGGTGCGCCGCTCGGCGCCTTCCACCACGCCCATCCGGTGCCGGAGAAGCACGACCACGTCGTCCTCGACCTGGAGGGGGGCGCGCGGATCACCTTCAACGACGCCCGCCGCTTCGGCGCCATCGACCTCGCCCCGACGCCCGCGCTCGAGGCGCACCGGCTCCTCGCCGGCCTCGGCCCCGAGCCGCTCGGCAACGGCTTCGACGGCAGCTACCTCGCCGCCCGCCTCGCCGGCCGCCGCACCCCGGTCAAGGCCGTCCTCGGCGACCAGCGCGTGGTCGCGGGGCTCGGCAACATCTACCTGTCCGAGGCGCTCTGGCGGGCAAGGATCTCGCCGCTCCGCCTCGCCCGCGACGTCACCCCGGCCGAGGCCGAGGCGCTCGCCGCCGCCGTCCGCGCCGTCCTCCTCGACGCCATCGCCGCCGGCGGCTCCTCCTTGCGCGACTACCGGCGGGCGGACGGCGAGCTCGGCTACTTCCAGCATTCGTTCGCCGTCTACGACCGCGAAGGGCAGCCCTGTCCGCGCTGCGGCGGCCCGATCGTCCGCAGCGTCCAGTCCGGCCGGTCGAGCTTCTGGTGCCCGGCTTGCCAGCCCCGAGCCGGGTGGTAGTAAGGCGGGATGCGCAAGGGAGGAGCCTGGCCGTGGCCTACGAGACGCTGATCGTCGAGACCGAGGACCACATCACCGTCATCCGGCTGAACCGTCCCGAGGCGCTGAACGCGCTGAACCTGAAGATCCTCGAGGAGCTCGGCCGGGCGCTCGCCGAGGCCGACGCCGCGCCGCGGGTGCGCGCGGTCGTCGTGACCGGCTCGGACAAGGCCTTCGCCGCCGGCGCCGACGTGAAGGAGATGGGGCCGAAGGGCTTCGTCGACATGTTCGCCGAGGATTATTTCACCGGCCCCTCCGAGGCGATCCTGCGCTGCCGCAAGCCGGTCATCGCCGCGGTCGCCGGCTACTGCCTCGGCGGCGGCTGCGAGCTCGCCATGATGTGCGACTTCATCATCGCCGCCGACACCGCGAAGTTCGGCCAGCCGGAGATCAACCTCGGCATCATGCCCGGCCTCGGCGGCACCCAGCGCCTCGCCCGCTTCGTCGGCAAGTCGAAGGCGATGGAGATGTGCCTGACCGGCCGCTTCATGGACGCCGCCGAGGCGGAGCGCAGCGGCCTCGTCAGCCGCGTCGTCCCGGCGCGCGACCTGCTGCGCGAGGCGCGCGAGACCGCCGGCCGCATCGCCGAGAAGGCGCCGCTCGCCGTGCGCGCGGTGAAGGAGGCGGTCAACCGCAGCTACGAGACGAGCCTGCGCGAGGGCCTGCTCTTCGAGCGCCGCCTCTTCCACGCGCTCTTCTCCACCGAGGACCAGGCCGAGGGCATGGCCGCCTTCGCCGAGAAGCGCACGCCGCAGTTCCGCGGAAAATGACGCCCGGCCTGTTGACTCGGGTTCCGGGCACGGCTAGAGACCGCGCCTGAATTCCGCACGAGAGAACGCAGGCACAAATGGCCAATTCGCCGTCATCCCGCAAGCGCGCGCTGCAGGCCGAGCGCCGCGCCGCGATCAACAAGACGCACCGCTCGCGGATGCGCACCTTCATCCGCCGCGTCGAGGAGGCGATCGCCGCCGGCGAGCCGGCCGCCGCCGCCGAGGCGCTGCGCCTGGCGCAGCCCGAGATCATGAGCAACGTCTCGCGCGGGGTCGTCCACCGCAATACCGCCAGCCGCAAGATCTCGCGCCTGGCCGGCCGCGTGAACGCGCTCGGCGCCTGACGCGCCTGCCGGGCTGCGGCCCGGCTCTCCCGCTCCTTGCCCGCACCGGGCGGCCCCGCGGTCGCCGGGTGCGTTCTTGTCGCCGCGCGGCTGCAGACGCGCTCGCCATACGTGTATCCCGGAAGCCACTTCTCGCCGATCGCGCGATGTTCCGTCTTCGGTCCGGTTGTCGCTCTGCCGGCGCTTCGCTATTCTTGTGTCACGGAGCGATTCCTGACCGACGCGTTCCCTAGTAAAAGCTGCGTAAAATTCTGTTCCGGCACAGCAGTCACTGTAACATATCCGTTGCAGTGCAATTATGCCACGGCGCGCTGAAGTAGTGCGACTGACACAAAGATAACGACTGCTGGCGGGGGAGGATGATCTAAATTGGACGTGATGCCGTGCGGGTGTAGCAGTCGTGCCCCCGACGATAGGAAACCGTTCTGCCGCCGGTCTGCCGTCGGCATTTGTCCGTGGCCCGCTCCGGATGGCTTCCGGTCCGGGCGCCTCCGCGCCGCAACCCTTTCCTGACCCGACCCGACGAGCCGAGATGACACCCCAGATCATGCCGCAAGAGCTGGACGCCGCACCCGAGGCCTGGAGCCGCGTGTGCGCCGCGCTGCAGTCCCAGCTCGGACACGACGCCTTCCAGAACTGGATCGAGCCGCTGGTCTTCGTCGGCTGCGAGCATGGGGCGCTGCAGCTGACGGCGCCCACCAGCTTCATCGGCACCTGGGTCTCGCGCAACTACGGCGACACCATCCGCCAGCTCTTCTGCAAGAACGGCATCGCGGTCAGCCGGATCGAGTTCGGCGTCGCCCCGGCCGGCGCGCCGCGGCCGGCGGCCGTCCGCGTCGTCTCCCCCGAGCCGCGCCCGGCGGCGCTCGCCCCGGAGGTCGACCTGCCCGCCTCGCCGCTCGACGGCCGCTGCACCTTCGACAACTTCGTCGTCGGCAAGCCGAACGAGCTCGCCCACGCCGCCGCCCGCCGCGTCGCCGAGGGCGTGATCGAGGGCGGGTCCGTCACCTTCAACCCGCTCTTCCTCTACGGCGGGGTCGGCCTCGGCAAGACCCACCTGATGCACGCCATCGCCTGGGAAGTCCGCCAGCAGAACCCCGAGGCGCGCGTCCTCTACCTCTCGGCCGAGCAGTTCATGTACCGCTTCGTCTCGGCGCTGCGCTTCAAGGAGATGCACGGCTTCAAGGAGATGTTCCGCTCGGTCGACATGCTGATGGTCGACGACGTGCAGTTCATCTCCGGCAAGGATTCGACGCAGGAGGAATTCTTCCACACATTCAATGCGCTGATCGAGCAGCAGAAGCAGATCGTCATCTCCGCCGACCGCGCCCCGGGCGAGATCGACGGCATGGAGGAGCGCATCCGCTCGCGCCTGCAGTGGGGCCTCGTCGTCGACCTCCACCCGACCGACTACGAGCTCCGCCTCGGCATCCTGCAGGCCAAGGCCGAGGCCCAGCTGGAGAAGAACCCGGGCGTGACCATCGGCGCCGGCGTCATGGAGTTCCTCGCCCACCGCATCAGCTCCAACGTCCGCGTGCTCGAGGGAGCGCTGAACCGCCTCTTCGCCTACGCGAGCCTCGTCGGGCAGCCCATCGACCTCGACATGACCCAGGAGTGCCTCGCCGACATCCTGCGCGCCTCCGAGCGCAAGGTCACGATCGACGAGATCCTGCGCAAGGTCGCCGACCACTACAACCTCCGCATGTCGGACCTCCTCTCCGCCCGCCGCGCCCGCCAGGTCGCCCGCCCGCGGCAGGTGGCGATGTTCCTCGCCAAGACCCTCACCTCGCGCTCGCTCCCCGACATCGGCCGCCGCTTCGGCGGCCGCGACCACACCACGGTCATCCACGCCGTGCGCAAGATCGAGGAGCTCCGCGCCACCGACAGCCAGATCGCCGAGGACGTCGAGCTGCTGCGCCGGATGCTGGAGGCATGAGGCGCGCCCCGGCGGCAGCGGTCGCGCTCGCCCTTCTGGCCGCCCCGGCGTTCGCCCAGTTCACCGGGCCCTCGACGCGGGGCCAGGAGATCACGGTGGCGCAGGTGGCGGACGCGCGGATCGGCAGCTACGTCACGGTCACCGGCAACATCCTGTCGCACCAGCGCGAGAACTACTACCTCTTCGCCGATGCGACCGGCCAGATCCGGGCGGAGATCGCCCACCGGGTCTGGGGCGGGCGCGAGGTCACCGCGAGCACCCCGGTCCGTCTCCTCGCCGAGGTCAGCCGCGGCTTCCGCGGCCGCTACCTGTGGGTGGAATCGCTCGACGTCGTCGAATAGCCATCCGGACAGCGCCTTCCGATGCGCCGGGCATCATGCCTGCGAAATGCGCGCGAACATCATGGGCTTGTTGCCGGGCCCGCGCGCGAAACCACTGCTTGCCCTTTCGCGCCAATTCGCTAACGTCTCGGTCCGCGTAGCCGTTGGGGTCCGCGGGGCCAAACTCGAACGGTGGCAGAGATGAAACTCAGCATGGAGCGCAGCGCCCTCCTCCGGGCCATGAGCCGGGCCCAGTCGGTGGTCGAGCGGCGCAACACCATCCCGATCCTCGCCAACGTGCTGATCGAGGCCGAGGGCGAGGAGGTGAGCTTCCGCGCCACCGACCTCGACATCGAGGTGATCGACCGCGCGCCGGCCATGGTCAGCCGGGCAGGGGCCACCACCGTCGCCGCCCACACGCTGCACGAGATCGCCCGCAAGCTCCCGGACGGCGCCATGGTCGAGCTCGCCGACGACGGCATCGCCGGCCGGCTCGAGGTGCGCGCCGGCCGCTCCCACTTCAGCCTGCAGACGCTCCCGCGCGAGGACTTCCCGGTGATGGCGAGCTCGGAATACCAGGTGAACTTCGCCTGCCCGGCGCCGGTGCTGCGCCGGCTCTTCGACAAGGCCAAGTTCGCCATCTCGACCGAGGAGACCCGCTACTACCTGAACGGCGTCTACATGCACGCCGCCAAGGCCGCCGAGGGGCCGGTGCTGCGCTGCGTGGCGACCGACGGCCACCGGCTCGCCCGCATCGACGCCGCCCTGCCCGAGGGCGCGGAGGATCTCCCCGGCGTCATCGTGCCGCGCAAGACCGTGGGCGAGCTCCGCAAGCTCCTCGACGACGACGAGATGACGATCGCCGTCTCGGTCAGCGAGACCAAGGTCCGCTTCGCCACGCCGGAGGTGACGCTCACCTCCAAGGTCATCGACGGCACCTTCCCCGACTATGCCCGCGTCATCCCGACCGCCAACGCCAAGCGGCTCGAGGTCGACGCCGCCGAGTTCGCCCAGGCGGTCGACCGCGTGGCGACCGTCTCCTCCGAACGATCGCGGGCGGTGAAGATGGCGATCGAGGACGACCGCCTCGTCCTCTCGGTCAACGCCCCCGACTCGGGCGCCGCCGAGGAGGAACTCGCCGTCGCCTACGGCGACGAGCGGCTGGAGATCGGCTTCAACGCCAAGTACCTGATCGAGATCGCCGGCCAGGTCGACCGCGAGAACGCCGTCTTCCTGTTCAATTCCGCCGGCGACCCGACGCTGATGCGCGAGGGCAACGACGAGAGCGCGGTCTATGTCGTCATGCCGATGCGGGTCTGAACCCGCCCGCGGCCGCCCGAAGCCTGCGGGAGCCCGTGACGGGGGTGGACCCGGATCGAGGGCATGACCCGGCCGTCCGCCCTCGCCGTCACCCGCCTCGGCCTCTCGCACTTCCGCTCGCACCGGGCCACCGGCATCGCGCTCGACCGCCGGCCGG
>NZ_CALLYO010000149.1 GCF_937858865.1 uncultured Amaricoccus sp.
TTGGCTCGAAGCGCATCAGCACATCGGGATGGACTCGCGCGATGCGCTCGAGGTCGGCCTCGTACTGGGCGCGCAACCGCTGGCGCTCCGCCGGGCCGAACGGCCGGAAGCGGTCGGCGCCGGGCTCGGCGGCGGCGAAGATCCTGCGGACCCGCGTCAGTCGCTCGGCGCGCGGGAGATCCCGCGGCAGCGCCTCGGCCGTCGCGATCGCCCCCGCCGAGGGTGACCGCGTCCGGGTCGGATCGGAGATTTCCGGCAGGGCCCCGAGCGTACAGCCGCAGACCGCCTCCATGATCGCCCGGGCATTGGCCCGGTAGTCCTCCTGCCGCCAGATCCGCAAGGGGATGTCGGGCGCCGCCACGCGGATCCGCGACACGAGGTCGAACCAGCTCGGCGACCTGGCAGACAGTTCCGCCACCGCCTCCTGGAAGCCGCCCGGCGGCGGCAGGGCATGCTTCAGTGTCTCGACATAGGCCGAAGGGAGGAGCGTATCGTAGCTGCGGACGGAGAGGAAGAACACGACCTCCGCCCGGTCCGCGAGGCTCGCGAGCCGGCTCACGTTGCGCTCAACCTGCGGATAGGAGGGCACCTTGAGCATATGCCCGGGCACCCCGATGATGTTCTCCTCCGAGAGCACCACGACCTCGGGCCCTGCCCTGAGCGGTGCCACCACCGACTCGATCGCGGCGCGCATATACGCGCGACCGACGATCGGCAGCCGGGCGACCGGCCGCCGCTGCGACAGTGTCCGCGCCAGCTGCCGCTGGCGCACCAGCGGGTTCGGTATGAAGTCGACCCCCTGCCCGGCAAGATCGTCGCGTACCGCCGCCAGCGTCTCCTGGAGATGCGAGGTCGCGGTCTTGTGTGCTCCGATATGGATGCGCCACTGCCGAACGGGGGGCCGCGTGTTCGCGGCCTGCATCGATGTCTCCCGACTCACCTCGCCTCCATGACACAACGATACGAGAGCGTCACGCTCCGGGTTACCACGAAAGGGGATTCCGTTTGCCACTCGGTGAAAACTTGCCTATGGGGTCGGAGTTTCCTTTCGCGGGTTGATCATATCCGTCGGGTAAAGGGTTCGAGAGGACGATGTTCGTAGCCCCTTCGGCCCGGGC
>NZ_CALLYO010000150.1 GCF_937858865.1 uncultured Amaricoccus sp.
CGCCGCCGCCGAGGCGCCGGAGGTCGCGGCCTTCCTCCGCGACGCCATCGCGTGACCCGCTTCGCCCGCGACGGCATCGCCCTCGCCTACGAGGACGCAGGCACCGGCCCGCCCGCCCTCTTCCAGCACGGCCTCGGCGGCGACGCCCGCCAGTCCGCCGACGTCTTCCCGACCGACCGCCGCCGCATCACCCTCGAATGCCGCGGCCAGGGCGGCTCCGATACCGGCCCCGAAGCCGCCCTCTCCATCGCCACCTTCGCCGCCGACCTCGAGTCGCTGGCCCGCCACCTCGCCCTCGGCGCCCTCGCCGTCGGCGGCATCTCCATGGGCGCCGCCATCGCGCTCCGCCTCGCCGTCCGCCACCCCGGGCGCGTCGGCGCCCTCGTCCTCGCCCGCCCCGCCTGGGTCGCCGCGCCGGCGCCCGCCAACATGCGCCCCTACGCCGAGGCCGGCGCCCTCATCGCCACCCTGCCCCCGGCCGAAGCCCGCCGCCGCTTCGCGGCCTCCGCCACCGCCGCCACCCTCGCCCGCGAGGCGCCCGACAATCTCGCGAGCCTCCTCGGCTTCTTCGGCCGCCCGCCCGCCTTCGGCCGCCTCCTCCAGGCCATCGCCGCCGACGGCCCCGGCGTCACCGAGGCCGAGATCGCCCGCATCACTGTCCCGACCCTCGTCATCGGCCACGGCCGCGACCTCGCCCATCCGCTTGCCCACGCCGAGCGGCTCGCCGCCCTCATCCCCGGCGCCCGCCTCCGCACCATCACCCCCAAGGCCACCGACCGCGCCGTCTACGCCGCCGAGTTCCGCGCCGCCCTCGCGGACTTCCTGCCGTGAGCCCGCTCGCCGTCGCCGAGATCGGCGGCACGTCGGTCAAGATCGGCTTTGCCGCCCGCGGCGTGCCGCTCGCCCGCACCCGCACCTTCCCCACCGCCGAGATCCGCACCGCCGACCCGCCCGTCGCCCTCGCCGCCCTCCTCCGCGCCGCCGCCGCCGAGGCCGGCATCACCCCCGCCCGCGTCGTCACCACCGTCCCCGGCTTCCTCGCCGCCGACGGCGACACCGTGCTCCATACTGCCAACGTCCCCGAACTCGACGGCGTCCGCCTCGCCTCCCGCCTCGCCGCCGCCCTCGGCCTCCCGGTCACCCTCGAGCGCGACGTCGTCCTCCAGCTTCTCGGCGAGAGCGCCGCCGGCGCCGTCAGGGGCGCGCGCGAGGTCCTCGCCGTCTACTTCGGCACCGGCATCGGTGCCGCCTACCTCGGCGCCCAGGGCATCTTCCGCGGCGGCGGTTGGGCGCTCGAGCTCGGTCACCTCCCCCTCGCCGCCGGCAACCCGCCCGAGCGCCTCGAGGACCGCGCCTCCGGCGCCGCCCTTGCCGCCCGCGCCGCCGCTCGCGCCCGCCCCGTCGCCGAGCTCTTCCGGAGCCCCGACCCCGCGCTCGCCGCCGCCCTCGACGCCGTCCTCTGGCAGCAGGCGCTCGCCGTCGCCGCCGCCGCGACGCTCTTCTCGCCCCGCATCATCCTCCTCGGCGGCGGCATCCCGCAGATGGCCGGCTTCCCGCGCGACACCCTGACGCAGCGCATCGCCCGGAGCCTTCCCGCCCCCTACCGCCCGCACCCGCCCGAGCTCCGCTGGGCGCGGCTCGGCTGGAAGGCGGCGATCCACGGCGCCCTCCTGCTCACGGAGGGCAAGGCCTGATGCCCTGCCTCATCGGCCTCGACTTCGGCTCGGAATCCGCCCGCGGCCTCCTCCTCGACGCCGCGACCGGCACCCAGCTCGCCCACGCCGTCCACCCCTACGCCCACGGCATCCTGACCGCCGC
>NZ_CALLYO010000151.1 GCF_937858865.1 uncultured Amaricoccus sp.
AAAGTGTCACCCATGTCGCCGGTCAGAAGTGTCACCCATGTTCCCGGTTGCTCACTTCCCGCGTCCGCCGGGGCGGCCGCGCCCGGATACCAGCCGACGGTCCAGGCCCGACCCCCCTTCGCCTCCGCGCTCGCGCGCTCCGACGAACGGCCCGGGAAACGCATGCGTTTCCCTGTCGGGCCGCGTCCTCGCGGGCCGGAGGCCCGCCTCGGTCGGGGATCACGCGATCGTCTCATGCCATATTGTCCTCGCTCGCGCCCATGAACTGGATGAAGACGTCCTCGAGGCTGGTCTCCGCCGGCCGCACCCGCACCCCGTCGCCGGCGACCGCGGCGAGCGCGGCGTCGAGCGCCACAGCGTCGCGCCCGACGACGTGCAGCGACGTGCCGAAGGCCGCGACCTGCTCCACCCCCGGCGCCGCCCGCAGCCGCCGCGCCACCGCCTCGAGCCCCGGCCCGGACACGTGCCGGGTGACGAGCCCGGCCCGCGCCACCACCTCCTCCACCGTCCCCTCGGCGATCAGCCGCCCGTAGGCGATGTAGTTGATCCGGTGGCACCTCTCCGCCTCGTCCATGTAGTGGGTCGAGACCAGCACCGTCATGCCCCCCTCGGTCAGCCGGTGGATCTCGTCCCAGAACTCGCGCCGCGCCTTGGGGTCCACCCCGGCCGTCGGCTCGTCGAGGAGCAGGAGCTCGGGCGCGTGCATGATGCAGGCGGCGAGCGCCAGCCGCTGCTTCCAGCCGCCCGAGAGCGTGCCGGCGAGCTGGCGGCGCCGGCCGGTCAGGCCGAGCGAGGCCAGCGTCTCGGCGACCTTGGCCTTCGGGTCGGCCAGGCGGAAGAGCCCGGCGACGAGCGCGAGGTTCTCCTCGATCGAGAGGTCCTCGTAGAGCGAGAAGCGCTGCGTCATGTAGCCGAGCCGCGCCCGGATCTCGCGGCTGCCGGTCCTGAGGTCGAAGCCGAGCACGCGCCCCTCGCCGGCGTCGAGCCTCAAGAGCCCGCAGATCATCCGGATCGTCGTCGTCTTGCCCGAGCCGTTCGGCCCGAGAAAGCCCACTACCTCGCCGCGGCGGATCTTCAGCGACACGTCGTCGACCACCGTCCTGCCGCCGAAGCGCTTGGTGAGATGGCGGACGTCGACGACCGTCCCGGGCTCAGCGGGCGTGGGCGACATCGACGATCTGTCCCGGGCGGAGGCTCCGGCTCTCCTCGGTCGGCTTCGCCTCGATGCGGTAGACGAGCTTCTGGCGGTTCTCGACCGAGAAGATGACCGGCGGGGTGAACTCCGGCTCGTCGGAGACGTAGGAGACGGTCGCCGCCTGCTCGGGCGGACAGCCGTCGCAGCGCACCTCTAGGCGGTCGCCGGGGGCGATGCCGGCGACATCGGCCTCGCCGACGAAGGCGACGACCTTGAAGGCGCCGTCGGGCAGCAGCGACATGACCGGGGCGGTCGGCCCGGCGATCTCGCCGGTGCGGCGGAAGACGTCGGTGATCTGCCCGTCCGCCGGCGCGGCGAGGTCGCGCTGCTCGAGCCGCCAGCGGGCGTCGCGCACCGCCGCCTCGGCGCCGCGGAGCCGGCTCTCGGCGGCGGCCAGCACCTGCTCGCGCGCCGGCAGCCGCTGGACGGCGAGCTCGGCCTCGAGCTGCGCCACCTCGGTCTCCGCCGTGTCGCGGGCGGCGAGCACCGTGTCGAGGTCGGCCTGCGGGACGACGCCGCGCTCGGCGAGCGCGGTCTGGCGCGTCGCCTGCCGCTCCGCCTCGCGCAGCCGCACGCGGGCGGCGGTGAGCGAGGCCTCGGTGACGGCGATCTCCTCCGGCCGGCTCCCCTCGCGCAGGTTGGCGAGCTCGGCCGCGGCGGTGTCGCGGGCGGCCTCGGCCTCGGCCAGCGCGATCTCGGCGTCGGTGCGCTCCTGGCGGGCGACGATGGCGCCGGCCGCGACCCGGTCGCCCTGGCGCGGGCCGACCTCAATCAGCGTGGCGGCGGTCACCGGCGCGAGGTTCACGTATTCGCCCTCCACGTAGCCGACCGCCAGCGTTGCCGGCGCGGCGCAGGCCGCCAGCCGCGCGACGAGGGGCAGGGCGCAGAGGAAGGCCGTCACGGGACGTCCCTCCGGTCGGCATCGAGGCGGAGCGTCAGGTTGCGCAGGACGGTGCCGGCGATCGCCTCGGCCTCGGCCGGGCCGATGCCGGGCCAGCCCATGCGCCGCTCGACCACCGGGGCCGCGATGCGGAAGTAGAGGATCTGGCCGATGACGGCGAAGACGGCGAGGCGGACGGCCTCCGATTCGGCCGGGCGACCGGTCGCCGTCGCCCAGACGGCGCAGGCGGTGCGGTGCACGCCGTCGAAGAGGCCCTCGTAGATGGTATCGAGCGCGCTCGAGGGATGCGCCATCTCGCGCAGCATGAAGCCGGCGACCAGCGGCCCCTGCGGCTCGAGGAGCAGGAAACGCACGAGGCTCCGCACCAGCCCGGCCAGCGTCTCGGCGGCGGCGAGGGGGTCGGGCGGCAGCGGCTCGCCCGGGCGCGCCGCGGCGAGGGCGTCCCCCATCAGCCGCACGATATGCTCGGCGCAGGCGTCGCGCAGGCCCTCCTTGCCGCCGAAGTGGTAGGAGATCGAGGCGATGTTGGTTCCGGCCGCGGCGGCGATCTCGCGCACGCTGGTCGCCGCGAAGCCCTTCTCGCCGAAGCCGCGCAGCGCCGCCTCGATGATGACCTCGCGCGTGGAGCGGACGGTGGGAACGGGTCGGGATTCAGCGGTCATCCGAGGTGTCTCCCGATTCAATCAAACGTTTGATTGCATCATCGCGAAGCCAAATGCAACGCCGGATTCCTGCGGCTGCAGCGCCATTCAGGAACACACCACACGACTCCCCGCGTTTCGAGACGGCTCTTGCCGAGCGCGACGTGCGGGCGCAGAAAGCCTTCGAGAGCGGTGATGGTTGACCTTTCCCCCGGGATCCGGGCCATTGCGAGCTGGAATCTTCCGCCCTTAG
>NZ_CALLYO010000152.1 GCF_937858865.1 uncultured Amaricoccus sp.
ATGGCCGGGCGCTTCTCGCACTATTCGAACGAGCTCAACAACGCCAAGGTGCTCGACGCGCTGGTCGGCCAGCATGGCGAGGCCGAGGGCCGCGAGCTCTTCGACCAGATTTTCTGGATCGAGGACCCGCTCGCCCCCACCACCGTCCCCGCCGGCGAGCAGTACCAGCAGAAGGCCGAGCTGCCGCCGCTCGACGTCACCCGCTTCGCCGGCCTCGCCGACCTGCCGGTCGCCGGCGACGAGGACGACCGGCCCCGCGCCAGCAACCTCTGGATCCTCGGGCCGAAGAAGACGACCGACGGCAGCACCATCCTCGTGAACGGTCCGCAGTTCGGCAACTTCAACCCGGCCTACGTCTTCTCGATCGGCCTGCACGGCGCCGGCTTCGACGTGACCGGCAACACGCCCTTCGCGGTGCCGAACATCCTCTTCGGCACCAACGGCACCATCGCCTGGGGCGCCACCGCCGGCCCGCTCGACGTCAACGACTACGTCGAGCTCGAGCTCAATCCGGAGAACCCGCACCAGTACCGCCAGGGCGATGGCTGGGCCGACATGCGGCTCCGCCAGGAGACGATCGCGGTCAAGGACGCCGACGCCGTCACCGCCGACGTCTGGGAGTCGGACTATGGCGTCGTCCAGGTCTTCGACACCGACAACGACCGCGCCTTCGCCTTCCACCGCACCTGGGACGGCTACGAGATCCAGACGCTGATGGCCTGGATCCGCTCCACCCAGGCGCAGGACTATGAGGAATGGCTCGCCGCGGCGAAGGACGTGGCCACTACGATCAACTGGTACTATGCCGACGCCAAGGGCAACATCGGCTACGTCTCGCCCGGCTACCTGCCGGTGCGCGCGGCCGACCAGGACCTGCGCCTGCCGGCCAGGGGCGACGGCAGCCAGGACTGGCAGGGCGTCCGCCCCTTCGCCGACGTGCCGAAGACGCTCAACCCCGAGCAGGGCTGGATCGCCAACTGGAACAACCGCTCCGGCAAGGGCACCGTCTCCACCGTCGAGGGCAGCCCCTGGGGCGCCGCCGACCGCGTGGTCGAGATCATGTCCCGCATCGAAGCCAAGGACCGCTTCACCCCGGAGGAGGTCTGGAACATCCTGCCCGAGACGAGCTTCGTCGACGTGAACGCGCGCTACTTCGTGCCGCGCATCCTCGCCGCCGGCGCGGCGCTGCCGGCCGACGACCCGCGCCAGCCGATGCTCGCCGCCCTCGCCGGCTGGGACAGCCGCCAGATCCGTGACGCCGACGGCAAGGCGACCTCGCCAGCGGTGGCGATTCTGCGCAAGTGGATGGAGGTGATGGTCGCGGACGTGCTCCTCGACGACGCGCCCGGCATCCCGGCGAAGGTCATGCAGGTCCGCATCGCGCTGCCCTCGGCCCTCCTCAACAACGCGCTCGCGGACGAGGAGGCCGGCGTGCCGCAGGCCTACGACTTCTTCAACGGCGCCGATCCGGACGCGGTGGTGCTGGCGGCGCTCGACAGGACGCGCGCGGCGCTCGCCGCCGAGTACGGCAGCGAGGACGTCTCGACCTGGCTCCTCCCGCTCGACCAGCACGTCTTCGACACGAAGAACTACCTCGGCATCCCGCAGGCCGGGGCGGACGAGGTGCTGGCTGCCGGAACGGCGATGAACCGCGGCACCGAGAACAACATGGTCCGCTTCTCGGGTGGCGAGGTCAGCTTCTGCGCCGTCACGCCCCCGGGCCAGAGCGGCTTCATCGCGCCCGACGGCACGCCCTCGCCACACTACCAGGACCAGCTCGGGATCTACCTCGATTTCGACTGCCGCGCGCAGGCCTTCTACCAGGACGACGTCGAGGCGGCGGCGGTCAGCCGGACCGAGTTCACGGTGGAATGACCCTAGAGGGGCCCGGGCAACCGGGCCCCGTTCCGTCAGGCGCTCGTCAGCATCTCCGCCGCCGCGCCGGTCATACTCTCCAGCCGCTTGCGCAACTTGGTCAGCGCCTGCGCCTCGAGCTGGCGGATGCGCTCCTTGGAGAGGCCGAGCTCCTGGCCGAGGCTCTCGAGCGTGCGCGGCTCGTCCCGCAGCTTGCGCTCGACAATGATAAGCCGTTCCCGCGGGCTGAGCGAGCCGAGCGCCTCGGCGAGCCAGCCGCGCACGCGCGCGAGGTCGGCGTCGCGCGCCACCGTTTCGGCAGCCTGCGGCGTGTCGTCCTCGAGCGTCTCCAGCCACTCCCGCCCCTCCTCGCCCGCCTGCTGGGCGTTGAGCGAGAAGTCGGAGCCCGACAGCCGCGCATCCATCATCTCGACGTCGCGCAGCGGCACCCCGACTTCGACCGAGATCATCTCGCGCAGCCGCTGGCCGTCGAGCACCTCGCCCGCCGCCCCCGCCTCGCGCTCGAGCCGCGCCCGCACCCGGCGGAGGTTGAAGAAGAGCGCCTTCTGCGACGAGGTCGAGCCGGTCCTGACCATCGACCAGTTGCGCATCACATAGTCCTGGATCGAGGCCTTGATCCACCAGACCGCATAGGTCGAGAAGCGCACGCCGCGGTCGGGATCGAACTTCTCCGCCGCCTTCATCAGCCCGACGCCGGCCTCCTGGATGAGATCGGGCATCGGCGCGCCGTAGCGGCGATACTTCGCCGCCATGGCGATGGCGAGGCGCATGTAGGCGTTGACCAGCCGGTGCAGCGCCTTCTCGTCGTGCTCGTCGCGCCAGGCGCGGGCGAGGGCGAGCTCGGTATCGGCGTCGAGCATCTCCGCGCCCATCGCGCGACGGGTGACCATGCGGACGCCGCTGTCGTCGAAAGCCATCTCCCATCCTCCTCGCCCGGACGGCGCGGGACCTTCTCCCCACCGCGTGGCCCGGGCCTTCCCGGCGCGCATCCTCGTTGTGAGCTACGCCCGGATGCAACCTTTGGATCACCCTTGCGGTTCCATGTTCCCGGCGGAAGGGCGGCGATTTCGCGCCGCGCCGCGCCCGGTATCGGTCAAAGGACGGAGATCGCGGGATTTTCCGGGACTGCCCGGGCGGCCGGGCTCACGGAAGTTTGTAGCCCGACGACCGCGCGGGCGGCGGTCGCCTTGACCGCGCCCGGCGCCGGGTGAAAGAGGAGGTGGGGAGGAAGCGCCATGGCCTACGTGCTTGCGATCGGCGACCGCGCCTATTCGAGCTGGTCGCTCCGCGGCTGGCTCGCCTTCGCGAAGTTCGACATTCCGGTGACGCCGCGCCTCGCGCGGCTCTACGCGCCGGAATTCGCGGCGCTGCTCGCGGCGGACTTCGCCCCCGCGCGCACGGTGCCCGCGCTCCGCATCGAGGAAGCGGGCGGCAATCTCGTCCTCTGGGACACGCTCGCCATCGCCGAGACGCTGGCCGAGCGCCACCCCGAGCGCGGGCTCTGGCCCGCTGATCCGGCGGCACGCTGCCTGGCGCGTTCGCTCGCGGCCGAAATGCATGCGGGCTTTACCGCCCTGCGCTCGGCCTGCCCGATGAACCTGCGCCGCTGCTACGCCGGCTTCGTCCCCGACGCGGCGGTCCTCGCCGACCTCGCCCAGATCGAGGCGCTCTGGACCGCGGCCCGCACCCGCCACGGCGGCGGGGAGCCCTGGCTCTTCGGCGCCTACTCGCTGGCCGACGTCTTCTTCGCCCCGGTCGCCACCCGCATCGCGACGTACGGCCTGCCGGCCGGCCCGGCGGCCATGGCCTATGTCGAGGC
>NZ_CALLYO010000153.1 GCF_937858865.1 uncultured Amaricoccus sp.
CGTGCGCCCCGCCCCTCAGGTCGAGGCCGAGGTTGACGAGGCGCGAGGGCATCCAGCCCGGCCAGCCGGCCATGTCCTGCTGCATCTCCGGCGTCAGCGTCTCACCGCGCGCCAGCGCCGCGCGGGCGTCGTTGGCGCTCTCGACCCGGCCGTAGAAGGCGTTCGGCAGCGCGACGATGATGCCGATCAGGCAGATGCCCAGGATCAGCACGCGTTTCCAGAGCGGTTGGTCGGCCATGTGTCGGTAAAATCCTCCGGCGCGCGCCGCGGGGCGCGCGCGCATCGCCTCATGCCTCGGCGGGCTCGGTCTTGCTCATCACCTGGCTGATCGTCGCCTTCACCACGCGCACCTTGACGTTCGAGGGCGGCAGCTCGACCTCGACCTCGCCGTCGGCGACCTTGGTCACCTTGCCGATCAGCCCGCCCGAGGTGACCACCTGGTCGCCCCGCCGGAGCGCCTCGACCATCGCCTTGTGTTCCTTGACCTTCTTCTGCTGCGGCCGGATCATCAGGAAGTACATGATCGCGAAGATCAGGATGATCGGCACGAAGCTGATCAGCCCGCCGGCGGCTCCGGCGCCGCCGCCTGCCGCCTGCGCGAATGCGGGTGTTGCGAACATCTCGATCCCTTCCTGGCTCACGGGCTGCTTCACCGCGGCCAGCGTTCCCGGCCCCCGAAAAACGCGCGGACACTAGCGCCCGCCCCAAGCGATGGCAAGGCGACATGGCACGGGCTTCACGCCCCCGAAAGGGCGCCGCTGGCAAGAAACCCGGGGCCAACGATCGAGTGACGCCTTGCCCGGCGTAGGGTATCGTCGAAGGGAGAAGGGCATGAGCTTCGCAATGAACGAGCATTCCAGACGAGATCGCTCGCCGGCCACCTACCAGGACGTCCTCGACGCGCCGCCGCACATGGTCGCCGAGCTCGTCGAGGGCGCGCTGCATCTTCACCCGCGGCCGGCATCCCATCACGCCCTTGCCGGCTCGTCGCTCGGATTCCAGCTCGGTGCGCCCTTCCAGTTCGGACGCGGCGGCCCCGGCGGCTGGTGGATCATCGACGAGCCGGAGCTCCATCTCGGACCCGACGTCCTCGTGCCGGATCTGGCGGGATGGCGCCGCGGGCGGATGCCGGTCTTCCCGGACGCGCCCTGGTTCGACCTCGTGCCCGACTGGGCCTGCGAGGTGCTGAGCCCGGGCACGCGCGGGTTCGATCTCACCGACAAGCGCCGGATCTACGCGAAGAACGGCGTCGCGCATCTCTGGCTCGTCGACCCGAAGCCGCGCACGCTCGAAGCCTTCGCGCTCCAGGGCGGCAGCTGGGTTCTCCTCGCCGCCCTGAAGGACGACGATGAGGCCAGGGTTCCTCCCTTCGAGGCGATTTCCTTCCCGCTGTCGGCGCTCTGGCCAGATTAGCCGATCGCCCACCGGCAACGGCATTTGCCGAAAGGACCGCCCCGCTTCAGTCGAAGATGCGGATCGGCACTTCCTCGAGCAGCCGGTCGAGGCCGGGGGTCGTGCTCTCGCCGAAGCGTCCGGCGGTGTTCAGCCCGGCGCCGATCAGCCGGACGACCTCGGGGGAGCCGGCGAACTTGGTATGGCTGCCGGAGCTCGAATCGTCGATCTGGGACAGGTCGATGACCGTCAGCCCGAACTGCTCGAGCTCCGCCGCGTCGGCGGCGCCGACCCGCGGAACCCCGCCGGCGATCCGCCGCGACAGGCGCAGCGCGCCGTCGTCCTTCGAGATGAACAGATACATCCGCTCGCGGATCGACGGTGGCAGCTGCACGATCTGGGTGCGGAAGAGGTCGATGTCGATGTCCGGCGAGGCCAGCATGATGTGGTTTATCGTGACGCGGCGGCCGAGATAGCCGGCCTTCTCCGCCTCGACGAGCCCCTCCATCGTCAGGAAGGCGCCCATCGAATGGGCGAAGAGCTCGACGCTCTCGGCCCTGGTCCGCACCAGGATGTCGGCCACGTCCTTGAGCCTCGCCCGCGCGACGAGCGCGCTGTTGAGGTCGTAGACGTAGCGCGGCGCCCTGGCGGCCGAGGCCCAGGTGAAGAGGACCGGCACGCCGCGGAAGCCGCTGTCCTCGACGAATTGCGCCAGGCGGAGCAGCGCGTCGCTGGCGGTGTTGTTGTAGCCGTGGATGAAGAGGAGCAGCTCGCGCTGGCCCGGCGGGCGGCGGGCGAGCTCGCGGTCGATCTCGGCGATGAAGCTGGCGCTCGTCCGGTAGACGACCGGGTCGACCACGGCGAATTCCTTGCGCGGGTCGGGCGGCAGCCGCTCCGGCCGCTCGAGCTGCCCGAGCACGTGGCCCGGCGGGATGGTCACGTCGACCGAGGCGAGGCCGACCTCGGGCGCCCGCTCGGCGGAATAGAAGGCGCCGACCACCTCGGACGCCTCGCGCGTGGTGGCGATGAAGATGCGGTGCCGGCTGGCATCGGGGACCGAGGCGGCCGGCACCGCCGGATTGTCGATGCCGATGAGCTCCGGCGGGCGGCTGCAGCCGACCACCAGCAGCAGGACCGGGAGGAGGACGATCCAGGAGCGCAGACAGGAGCGGATGGACACCTCGGGACGCCCTCGTTGGCCGCGGTCGGGACGCTAGCAAGCGCGCCCCGGCCGCGCAAGACGGCGCTCAGGTCGGCGCCAGGGCTATCGCATTTGGCCGATGATGGTTCTTGCGAAGGCGTCGGACCATCCG
>NZ_CALLYO010000154.1 GCF_937858865.1 uncultured Amaricoccus sp.
GGCGACGGCGTCGTGGCGGGCGGTGCCGGCGCGGCGCTGCAGGGCGGCGCCGAGGACGGGGTAGCGGGCCTTCGGGTTGAGGTCGAGCGGCGGGCAGAAGGCCTTGGCCTCCGCGGCGCTCAGCCACTGGTTGTCGACGCCGTTCAGGCGGTTGGAATGGACGTGGCGCTGGAAGGACTGCACGTCGTGGACGTTGTGCGCCAGCATCAGCACGCCGCGCTTCGAGAACATGACGTTGTAGTTCAGGTCCTGGGAGAGGTTCTCCCAGAGGTCGAGGGCGTGGTCGTAGAGGCGCGCGCTCTCGTCGTAGAGGTAGTTCGAGCGGATGATGGTGGTGTTGCGGCCGGTGTTGCCGCCGCCGAGCCAGCCCTTGTCGATCACCGCGACGTTGGTCAGCCCGTGCTCCTTCGCCAGGTAGTAGGCGGCGCCGAGCCCGTGGCCGCCGGCGCCGACGATGACGACGTCGTAGGCGGCCTTCGGCTCGCGCTCGGGCCACTGCGCGGTCCAGTTCTTCTGGCCGGTCAGCGCGCCCCTGACGACCTGGGCGAAGGAGAAGTGCGTCATTGCCGAGCCTCCCGAAAGCTGTCGCGACTGCATGCCCGAAGGCGGCGATTCGAAGCTGTATGGATACGTCAGAAGCGTTGTATGCTCACGGCAGGAGGTGAGCGGCATGGCCAAGCTGAACGTGGGCTTCATCCTGGCGCGGCGGTTCACGCTCTGCGCCTTCGCGAACTTCGTCGACGTGCTGCGGCTGGCCGCCGACGAGGGCGACCGGTCGCGGCCGATCCTCTGCTCGTGGCGGGTGCTGTCGCCGACCATGGACCCGATCGCCTCGAGCAGCGGGATATCGGTGCGGCCGGAGGAGCGGCTCGGCGATCCGGCGCGGTTCGACTATCTGGTGGTGGTCGGCGGGCTGGTCGACGAGATCGAGAACCTGCATCCCGACACCGTGCGCTTCCTCCAGCGGGCGGCGGCGGCCGGGGTGCCGCTGGTCGGGGTCTGCACCGGCACCTTCGTGCTGCACCGGGCCGGGCTGATGCGGGGCTACCGCGCCTGCGTGAGCTGGTTCCACCATGCGGATTTCCTGGAGCGGTTCGACGGGCTCGAGCCGGTCAGCGACCAGATCTTCGTCGTCGACCGCGACCGGCTGACCTGCTCGGGCGGGGTCTCCTCGGCGCATCTGGCGGCGCATATCGTCGAGCGGCACCTCGGCCGCGCGCGGGCGGCCAAGAGCCTGCACATCATGATCATCGACCAGGCGATGCGGGCGGAGGAGCCGCAGCCGGGCATGCCGCTGGCGCTCGCCACCGGCGATGCGCTGGTCCGCCGGGCGCTCATCCTCATGCAGCAGTCGATCGACGCGCCGCTCTCGATCGCCCGGGTGGCGGAGCGGATGGCGGTGAGCCGGCGCAGGCTCGAGCGGCATTTCCGCGCGGCGCTCGGCATGACGCCGCTCGCGGCCGACCGGCTGATCCGGCTCGAGCAGGCGAAGCACCTGCTCGCGACCACGCGGCGGTCGGCGACGCAGATCGCGGCCGACACCGGCTTCTGCGACCTGCCGCACCTGATCCGGGTGTTCCGGGCCGGCGAGGGGGTGACGCCCGACACCTTCCGGCAGGCACGGGCGCAGCCCGAGCCGATGCATGATCCGTCGCCGCCGCGCGTCGGGGCGTAGTCGCGCGGGGGTTTCCCGGGCTCTCGCGGGGCGGGCGCTTCGCGTGTATTGTCACGGCTGGGGAACGGTGACCGGGCGGTTCGATGACGGACCTTTCGCCGAAGCGCGTCGATCGGTCGGTGGCGGCGCGCCTTGCCGGGGCGCTGCCGGTGGTGACGCTGGTTTCGGGGCCGGCCGGGTGCGGCAAGACCGAGCTCGCGCGCGATCTCGCGCGGCAGGCGGGGTTCCGCCATGCGGAGCTGCCGGTCGCGGCGCGGATGGCCGGGGCGGGGGCGTTTCTCGCCGCCGTGTCGACGGCGGCCGGCGCGGCGCTGCCCGGCGCGGACGTGCCGGCGCTCGCGGCCGACGACCTCCGCTTCGGGCATGTCTGGCTGGAGCGGCTGATGGCGGCCGCCGTCGCGGGCGGGCCGTTCTGCCTGCAGCTCGACGACCTGCACGAGCTCGGCCAGGGGTCGGCGGCCGAGCAGCTGCTGGCCGTTGCCGCCCGCGCCGCGCCGGCGGGGTTCCACCTGCTCGTCACGACGCGGCGGCCGCCCGGTCCGCCCTGGGCGCGCCTGCTTGCCGAAGGGATGGCGGTGCTTGTCGGGGTCGACGATCT
>NZ_CALLYO010000155.1 GCF_937858865.1 uncultured Amaricoccus sp.
GAAGCTCGGGCTGAACCATGTGGTCATCACCAGCGTCGACCGCGATGACCTGGAGGACGGCGGGGCCGAGCATATCGCGCAGACGATCCGGGCGGTCAGGCGGAAGAATCCGGGGACGACGATCGAGGTGCTGGTGCCGGATTTCCTGCGCTGCCCGCCGAGCGCGCTCGAGGCGGTGGTGACGGCGAAGCCGGATGTGTTCAACCACAATCTCGAGACGGTGCCGGGGCTCTATCCCGAGGTGCGGCCGGGGGCGCGGTATTTCCACTCGCTCAGGATTCTGCAGCGGGTGAAGGAGCTTGACCCGACGATGTTCACCAAGTCCGGCATCATGGTGGGGCTGGGCGAGGACCGGCAGGGGGTTCTGCAGGTGATGGACGACATGCGCTCGGCGGACGTCGATTTCCTGACCGTCGGGCAGTATCTGCAGCCGACGCCGAAGCATCATGCGGTCGCGCGGTTCGTGACGCCGGAGGAGTTCGAGGGCTACCGCAGGGCGGCGGTGGGCAAGGGGTTCCTGATGGTCTCGGCGACGCCGCTGACGCGGTCGAGCTATCACGCCGGGGCCGATTTCGAGCGGCTGAGGGCGGCGCGGCTGGCGAAGTTCGGCGGCGCTTGAGGCCGGCGAGAAAAGTCCGGTGTTTGCCGTCTGTTGCGCGATTTGTCTGATGCGCAGGTGTGGGGCGTAGGCGTGGATTTCATTCCCGACGTCTCGATCACCGAGCTGGTGTTCCGCGGGCTCGCCGGCCGGGAGAGCGAGCCGGCGCTGATCGACGGGGTCACCGGGCACGTGCTGACCGGGGCGGGGTTCCGCGAGCGGGTGGAGCGGCTGGCTGGGGGGCTGGCGGCGCGCGGGATCGGGCCGGGGCGGGTGGTGGCGCTCCTGGCGCCGAATGCGCCGGACTGGTGCGCGGCCTTTCATGCGGTGGCCTGGGCCGGGGGGACGGTCACGACGCTGAGCCCGCTCGCGACGGCGGCGGAGGTGGCGGGGCAGCTGCGCGATTCGGGGGCGGTGCTGCTCGTGACGGTGCCGGAGCTGAGCGCCGCGCGGGAGGGGGCGGCGGCGGCCGGAGTGGCGGCGGCGCCGGTCGAGGCGCTGACGGGGGCGCCGCTTCGGGCGCAGGTGGCGGTCGATCCGGCGCGGGACGTGGCGGCGATGCCCTATTCGTCGGGGACGACGGGGGCGCCGAAGGGGGTGCGCCTCACGCACCGTAACCTGGTCGCGAACGTGGTGCAGGTGCGGGCGGCGCTGGCGCTGCGCCCGGGGGACGCGACGCTGGCCTTCCTGCCCTATTTCCACGTCTACGGCATGACGATGCTGATGAACCTCTATCTGGCGGCGGGCGGGGTGCAGGTGACGCTGCCGCGCTTCGAGCTGGCGGCGGCGCTCGGGCTGATCGAGCGGCATCGGGTGCGGCAGCTCTATGCGGTGCCGCCGGTGGTGATGGCGCTGGCGCGCGATCTGGCGGTCGAGGGGTACGATCTCTCCTCGCTCATGTTCGTCAATTCCGGGGCGGCGCCGCTCGGGGCGGGGGTGGCGGAGGCCTGCGCGGCGCGGATCGGCTGCGAGGTGATCCAGGGGTACGGGATGACCGAGATGAGCCCGGTCAGCCACATCACCCGGCCGGGGCGGAACCGGGCGGGGACCTCGGGACAGCCGCTCGCCGGGACCGAGTGCCGGCTGGTCGATCCGGGGACCGGGACGGAGGTGGCGCCGGGGGAGGCGGGCGAGCTGCAGGTGCGCGGGCCGCAGGTGATGGCCGGGTATCACGGGCGCCCCGAGGCGACGGCGGCGGCGCTGGCGCCGGGTGGGTGGCTCAGGACGGGCGATCTCGCGGAGATCGACGGGGAGGGCTATCTGACCGTGCTCGGGCGGGTGGACGAGGTCATCCGGGTGGACGGGCGCGAGGTGGCGCCGGCGGAGATCGAGGCGGTGCTTCTGACGCATCCGTCGGTGGCGGACGTGGCGGTGGCGGGCGAGGAGCCGAGGGCCTTCGTGGTGGCGGCGGCCGGGGCGGTGCCGGAGCTCGGGGCGCTGCAGCGGCATCTCGCCGCGCATCTGCCGGCGCACAAGCGGATCGGGGCGCTGGAGGTGGTGGCGGGGATCCCGAAGTCGGCCTCGGGGAAGATCCTGCGGCGGCTGCTGCCGGGGTAGGGGTGGACGGTGAAGGAGGGGGCGTGCCCTCCCCAACTGTCCCGGTCAGACCTTCCAGAAGACGAAGGCGGTCCAGGCGATCGCTATGGCGAGCGGGATCCAGAGCGGCGGCGGGAAGAAGGCGAGCCAGGCGAGGAAGATGTAGGCGGCGCCGAGGAGCGCGAGGAAGAGGCGGTCGCCGCGGGTGGTGTCGAGGCCGAGGATGCCGTGGCGGGGCGCGCCGCCGGGGTTGCGCCATTCGAGCAGGCCCATGAGCGCGATGGCGGCGAAGATGAAGGCGAAGAAGGCGAGCGTGGCCGGGGTCCAGGCCATCCAGAAGCCGCCGAAGAGCGGCTGGGTCCAGGAGAAGCCGGCCGCCTCCTGCTGCTTGCCGACGTTGCCCCAGCCGGGCTTGGCCTGCGCCTCGGCGAGGGTGGGGGCGAGGGTGAGGAGAAGGGCGAGGGTACGGATGGTCATCACACCCGTCCCAGGGCGAAGCCCTTGGCGATGTAGTTGCGGACGAACCAGATCACGAAGGCGCCGGGGATGATGGTGAGGACGCCGGCGGCGGCGAGGAGGCCGAGCTCGTAGCCGGAGGTCGAGGCGGTGCGGGTCATCACCGCGGCGATCGGCTTGGCGACGACGGCGGTGAGGGTCTTGGAGAGCAGCATCTCGACCCAGGAGAACATGAAGCAGAAGAAGGCGGCGACGCCGATGCCGGCCTTGATGTTCGGGATGAAGATGGTGGCGAAGAAGCGGGGGAAGGAATAGCCGTCGACGTAGGCGGTCTCGTCGAGCTCCTTGGGGACGCCGGACATGAAGCCCTCGAGGATCCAGACCGCGAGCGGGATGTTGAACAGGCAGTGGGCGAGGGCGACGGCGATGTGGGTGTCGAAGAGGCCGACCGCCGAGTAGAGCTGGAAGAAGGGGAGGGCGAAGACCGCCGCCGGCGCCATGCGGTTGGTCAGCAGCCAGAAGAAGAGGTGCTTGTCGCCGAGGAAGCGGTAGCGGGAGAAGGCGTAGGCGGCGGGCAGGGCGGCGAGGACGGAAATCACCGTGTTCATGCTGACGTAGATCAGCGAGTTGAAGTAGCCCCAGTACCAGGTCGGGTCGGTGAAGATGGTGCGGTAGCTCGCGACCGTCCAGCGCTGCGGCCAGGGGGAGAAGCCGCCGAGGATCTCGTTGGTCGTCTTGAAGGACATGACGACGAGCCAGTAGATCGGCAGCATCAGGAAGAGGATGTAGAGGATGACGGCGATGGGGCGAAGCGCCTTCATTGCTGGTCCCCCCGGGTCATGACGGTGAAGAACACCCAGGAGACGAGCAGGGTGACGAGGAAGTAGATGAGCGACATGGCCGCGGCCGGGCCGAGGTCGAACTGGCCGAGGGCGATCTTGACGAGGTCGATCGAGAGGAGCGTCGTGGAGTTGCCCGGGCCGCCGCCGGTCAGGACCGAGACTTCGGTGTAGATGTTGAAGCTGTCCATGAAGCGGAGGAGGACGGCGATGGTGAGGACGCGGTTCATCTTCGGCAGCTGGATGTGGCGGAAGACGGCCCAGGGGCGGGCGCCGTCGATCTTCGCCGCCTGGTAGTAGGCGTCGGGGATCGAGACGAGGCCGGCGTAGGCGAGCAGGACGACGAGCGATGTCCAGTGCCAGACGTCCATCAGGATGATGGTGAACCAGGCGGCCACCGGGTCGCGGGTATAGTTGAAGTCGATGCCGAACCAGGTGTTGAGCGCGTAGCCCATGAGGCCGATGTCGGGCAGCGCGAAGATGTTCCACATCGCGCCGACGACGTTCCAGGGGATGAGGAGCGGCAGTGCCATCAGGACGAGGCAGACCGAGACCCAGGGGCCGGAGCGCGGCATGGCGAGCGCGATGGCGACGCCGAGCGGGATCTCGATCAGCAGGATGAGGGTGGTGAAGAGGAGCTGGCGGGCGAGCGCCTCGTGGAAGCGGGGGGAGCGCAGGACGTCCTGGAACCAGCCGACGCCGTGCCAGAAGAAGACGTTGTTGCCGAAGGTCTCCTGCACCGAATAGTTGACGACCGTCATCAGCGGCACGAGCGCGTTGAAGGCGACGAGCAGGAGGACGGGGATGACGAAGAGCCAGGCGCGCTGGTTCTCGGTCCTCATGGTGCGCCTCCCGCCAGCCAGCC
>NZ_CALLYO010000156.1 GCF_937858865.1 uncultured Amaricoccus sp.
AAGATGGGCGGCTACGGCTTCCTGCGCTTCAGCCTGCCGATGTTCCCGGTCGCCTCCGAGCTCCTCTCCGACTTCGTCTTCCTGCTCTCGGTCGTCGCCATCATCTACACCAGCCTCGTCGCGATGGTGCAGGAGGACATGAAGAAGCTGATCGCCTACACCTCGGTGGCGCACATGGGCTTCGTGACCATGGGGATCTTCGCCCTCAACCGGCAGGGGGTCGACGGGGCGATCTTCCAGATGCTGAGCCACGGCTTCATCTCCGGCGCGCTCTTCCTCTGCGTCGGCGTCCTCTACGACCGGATGCACACCCGCGAGATCGCCGCCTACGGCGGGGTCATCGCGCGGATGCCGGCCTTCGCGCTCGTCTTCATGCTCTTCACCTTCGGCAACGTCGGCCTGCCGGGGACGAGCGGCTTCGTCGGCGAGTTCCTGACGCTGGCCGGGGTCTTCCAGGTCTCGACCTGGGTCGCCTTCCTGGCGACGACCGGCGTGATCCTCAGCGCCTGCTACGCGCTCTGGCTCTACCGGCAGGTGATGCTGGGCGAGCTGATCAAGGAGAGCCTGAAGACGATCCGCGACATGAGCAGCCGCGAGAAGCTGGTCTTCGCGCCGCTGGTGGCGGCGATGATCGCGATCGGCGTCTATCCGGCCTTCGTCCTCGACGTGATCGGGCCCTCGGTCGCGGCGCTGATCGACCATACCGAGGCGGCGCTGGCGGCCCAGGCCCCGACGTTCGCCGCCAACTGACGGAGACCTCCGGATGTTCCTCGAGTCTCTCAACGTCGTCGCCCCCGAGGTGGCCCTCGCGGTCCTCGCCATGGCGCTCCTGATGTGGGGCGCCTATGCCGGGCGCGAGGTGGGCTCGGGCGTGCTCTGGGTCTCCTGCATCGCGCTGGTGCTGGTCGGGCTCTGGATCGGCTTCCAGCCCGAGGGGACGCGGACGGCCTTCGACGGCTCCTTCGTGTCGGACGGCTTCGCCCGCTTCTCCAAGGTGCTGATCCTCTTCGGCGCCGCCGCCACCCTCGCGATGAGCCACGAGTATCTCGCCCGGGCGGGGCTGATGAAGTTCGAGTTCCCGGTCCTCATCCTGCTCTCGGTCGTCGGCATGACGACCATGGTCTCGGCCGAGGATCTCATCGTCCTCTACATGGGGCTCGAGCTGCAGAACCTCGCGCTCTACGTCGTCGCCGCCTTCCGGCGCGACAGCCTGCGCTCGACCGAGGCGGGCCTGAAGTACTTCGTGCTCGGCGCGCTCTCCTCCGGCCTCATCCTCTACGGCGCGAGCCTCACCTACGGCTTCGCCGGGACGACGAGCTTCGCCGGGATCGCCGCCGCCGGCGCCGGCGAGCAGCTCGGGGCGGGGCTGGTCTTCGGGCTCGTCTTCCTCGCCGCCGGCATCGCCTTCAAGGTCTCTGCCGTGCCCTTCCACATGTGGACGCCCGACGTCTACGAGGGCTCGCCGACCCCGGTCACCGCCTACTTCTCGACCGCCCCCAAGGTCGCCGGCGCGGCGATGTTCGCCCGCCTCCTCTACGACGCCTTCGGCGGCGCGGTCGGGGACTGGCAGCAGATCCTCGTGCTGCTCTCGCTCGCCTCGATGTTCCTCGGCGCGGTCGGCGCCATCGGCCAGCGCGACTTCAAGCGGCTGATGGCCTATTCCTCGATCACCCACATGGGCTTCGCGCTCATGGGGCTCGCCGCCGGCACCGAGGAGGGAGCGCAGGCGCTCCTCATCTACCTCGCCATCTACGTCGCGATGAACGTCGGCACCTTCGTCTTCATCCTCAACATGGAGCGCGACGGCAAGCCGGTGCCCGACATCTACGCCCTCGGCCTCTACGCCAAGGTCGAGCCGGCGCGGGCGCTGGCCCTCGCCGTCCTCCTCTTCAGCCTGGCGGGCGTGCCGCCGCTCGTCGGCTTCTTCGGGAAGTTCTACGTGCTCAAGGCCGCCGTCGACGCCGGCCTCGTCTGGCTCGCGGTCGCCGGCGTGATCGCCAGCGTCATCGCCGCCTTCTACTACATCCGCATCGTCTTCCTGATGTACTTCGGCGAGGCCTCCGAGCCGCTCGACGGGCGGATGCCGGCGCTGCACTGGGCGATCCTCGCCGTCTGCTCGATCGCCATGGTCGCCGGGGTGGTGAACCTCTTCGGCGTCGAGGCCCTCGCCGCCTCGGCGGCGGCGACGCTGGTGCAGTAGCGGATGACCTCCTGGCCGGCCGGCGTCGGCCGCGAGATCCTCGAGACGGTCGACAGCACCAATGCCGAGGCGCTGCGCCGCGCCGCCGCCGGCGGGGTGGGGCCGGAGTGGATCTGCGCCCTCCGCCAGGCGGCGGCGCGCGGGCGCCGCGGCCGCCCCTGGGCGATGGGGCCCGGGAACTTCGCCGCCAGCCTGCTGATGCGGCCGCCGGCGATGGACGGGGTGGCGCTCGCCCAGCGGTCCTTCGTGGCGGCGCTCGGGCTGCTCGACGCCCTGGTGATGGTGACCGGGCGGCCGGAGCTCTTCGCGCTCAAGTGGCCGAACGACGTCCTGCTCGCCGGCGGCAAGGTCGCCGGGATCCTGCTCGAGACCGGCGGGCCGGCGGGCCGGCCGCCGGCGCTCGTCGTCGGCATCGGCGTCAACCTGGCGGTGGCGCCCGATCCGGTCGACCTCGAGCCGGGCGCGATGGCCCCGGTCAGCCTGCGCGGCGCGACCGGCATCTCGATCGCGCCGGGCGACTTCCTCGACCTGCTCGCCCCGGCCGTCGACCTCTGGGAGGAGCGGCTGGCCGACGAGGGCTTCGCGCCGCTGCGCGCCGCCTGGCTGGCGCGGGCGAGCCGCATCGGCGAGGAGATCACCGCGCGGCTGCCCGGCCGCGCGCTGACCGGCCGCTTCGAGACCATCGACGCGGCGGGCGCGCTGGTGCTCGCGACCGATGCCGGGCGGGTGGTGCTGCCGGCGGCCGAGGTCTATTTCGCGGAGGGTGGCCATGCTGCTCGCCATTGACGTCGGCAACACCAACATGGTCTTCGCGCTCCACGACGGCACGCACGTCGTCGCCGAGTGGCGCTGCCGCACCGAGCGCCAGCGCACGGCGGACGAATATTTCGTCTGGCTCGAACAGCTGATGGACCACGCGGGGATCGAGGCGACGATCGCCTCGGTCGTCATCTCCTCGGTGGTGCCGCAGGTCGTCTTCAACCTCCGGGTGCTCGCCGACCGCTATTTCCACACCCGCCCGAAGGTGGTGGGCAAGCCCGAGGTGAAGCTCGGGGTCCCGGTCCGGGTGGACCCGACCACGGTGGTCGGCGCCGACCGGCTGGTCAACACGGTGGGCGCCTGGGACCGCTACGGCGGCGATCTCATCGTCGTCGACTTCGGCACCGCGACGACCTTCGACGTCGTCGACTTCGACGGCGCCTATGTCGGCGGGGTGATCGCGCCCGGGGTCAACCTCTCGCTCAAGGCGCTGCACGACGCGGCGGCGGCGCTGCCCTTCATCGACGTGACCAAGCCCGAGCAGGTGGTGGGGACGAACACCGTCGCCTGCATGCAGTCGGGGATTTTCTGGGGATATGTCGGCCTCATCGAGGGCATCTGCGCCCGCATCCGCGCCGAGCGGGCGCGGCCGATGACCGTCGTCGGAACCGGGGGACTGTCCACCCTCTTCGCGCAAGGGACAGACGTCTTGGAGAAGATCGACACCGACCTGACCATCCACGGCCTGGTGCTGATCGATCGCCTGAACAGGGAGTGAGCGGGACCGAATGGCAAAGCCTGACCGGCTGATCTACCTGCCCCTCGGCGGGGCGGGCGAGATCGGCATGAACATGTACCTCTACGGCTACGGGCCGGAGGGGAAGGAGCGCTTCATCCTCGTCGACATGGGGGTGAGCTTCCCGACCATGGAGTCGACGCCGGGCGTCGAGCTCATCATGGCCGACCCCTCCTTCATCCAGGCCCGCGCCGACCGGCTGGAGGCGATCTTCATCACCCATGGCCACGAGGACCATGTCGGCGCGCTCGGCCTGCTCTGGCACCGGCTGAAGGCGCCGGTGCATGCGCGGCGCTTTACCGCCGAGCTGGCGCGGGGGAAGATGGAGCGCGCCGGGCAGGACACGAGCGCGGTGCGCCAGGAGGCGCCCTGGCCGCACGTGGTGCATGCCGGGCCGTTCACGGTCGGCTTCCTGCCGATCGCGCACTCGATCCCGGAGAGCTCGGCCCTCGTCATCGACACGCCGGCCGGGCGCATCCTGCACAGCGGCGACTTCAAGGCGGATCCGACGCCGCTGGTCGGCGAGCCCTTCGA
>NZ_CALLYO010000157.1 GCF_937858865.1 uncultured Amaricoccus sp.
GGAGGAAGAGCGCCGCCAGCGTCTCGCGCAGCGGGGCCGCGTTCACCTCCTCCTTGTGCCCGCGGCGATGGAGCGGCGCCCCCGAGGTGTCGATGCTGAGGGTGCAGAGGTCGTCGTCGATGCGGACCCGGATCGTCACGGCGGCGGGGTCGTCGGCGAGGGGACAGCCGCTATCCTCGAGCGCCCGCGCGATGCGGGAGCGCGCCGCGCCGGCATGGTAGATGCGGGAGCCGCGGCAGGTGGCCTCGATGCGCACCGGCGTGCCGGGGAGAAGGGTGTCGGCCCAGGGCACCTTGCGGGCGCGCTTGTCGAGCTGGGCGAGATGGAGCGCCCGGAAGGCGGCGATCCGGGCGAGGACGCGGCCCGCGCCGCGGAGGCGGAGGTTGGCCTGCCAGACCTCCGGCCAGCCACCGCGGACGGTGACGCCGCCCGGGACGGGCTTCGGGTCGGGCAGGCCGAGCTCGGCGGCCTCGGCGGCGAGGAGCGGCTCGAGGCCGGGCGGGGCGGCGAGGAAGATCTCGAAGGGCGCGGGCATGGAGAGGGGATAGCCGGAAAGCCCGGCGGGGGCGAGAGCGCGCGACGATCGGCGGCAGGGTTGTGAAGGGGGGCCGGGGTGCTTAGGTAACGTCTTGAAGACTCCGGGATTTCGTGGCGCGGGCGGCATTCCGGGGGTGACAAGGCCGGGCCGGCCGGATAGACTGCGCCACCATCACCAAGGACCTCTCACGACATGGCTGAAGCCGCCCGCGCGCCCGAGGATTACGGCGCCGATTCCATCAAGGTTCTCAAAGGGCTGGAGGCCGTCCGCAAGCGGCCCGGGATGTACATCGGCGACACCGACGACGGCTCGGGCCTGCACCACATGGTCTACGAGGTCGTCGACAACGGCATCGACGAGGCGCTCGCCGGCCATGCGACGGAGGTGAGCGTCACCCTGCATGCCGACGGGTCGGTCTCGGTGCGCGACAACGGGCGCGGGATCCCGGTCGGGATCCACGAGGGCGAGGGGGTCTCGGCGGCCGAGGTCATCATGACCCAGCTGCACGCGGGCGGGAAGTTCGACCAGAACAGCTACAAGGTCTCGGGCGGCCTGCACGGCGTCGGCGTGAGCGTCGTCAACGCGCTCTCGGACTGGCTCGAGCTGCGCGTCTGGCGCGGCGGCTACGAGCATTTCGCCCGCTTCGAGCACGGCGATACGGTGGAGAGCCTGCGCCGGGTCGGGCCCGACAACGGCCAGCGCGGGACCGAGGTGCGCTTCCTCGCCTCGTCGCAGACCTTCTCGCGCACCGAATACGACCTCCGCACCCTGGAGCACCGGCTGCGGGAGCTCGCCTTCCTCAACTCCGGGGTGAAGATCACCCTCCGCGACGAACGCAAGGGCGAGCCCGAGGAGATCGTGCTCGCCTACCAGGGCGGCGTGCGCGAGTTCGTCCGCTATCTCGACCGCTCGAAGACGCCGCTCCTCGCCGAGCCGATCCACATCGTCGGCGAGGCGGGCGGGATCGGCGTCGAGGTCGCCATGTGGTGGAACGACAGCTACCACGAGACGATGCTGCCCTTCACCAACAACATCCCCCAGCGGGACGGCGGCTCGCATCTCGCGGGCTTCCGCGGCGCGCTGACGCGGACGATCAACGCCTACGCCGGCGAGAGCGGGCTGGCGCGCAAGGAGAAGGTCATGCTCTCGGGCGACGATGCGCGCGAGGGGCTGACCTGCGTGCTGTCGGTCAAGGTGCCGGACCCGAAGTTCTCGAGCCAGACCAAGGACAAGCTGGTCAGCTCCGAGGTGCGGCCGGCGGTCGAGGGCCTGGTGGGCGAGAAGCTCGCCGAGTGGTTCGAGGAGAACCCGGCCGAGGCGAAGGTCGTGGTCGGCAAGATCGTCGAGGCGGCGCTGGCGCGCGAGGCGGCGCGCAAGGCGCGCGAGCTCACCCGGCGCAAGACGGCGATGGACGTCGCCAATCTGCCCGGCAAGCTCGCCGACTGCCAGGAGAAGGACCCGGCGAAGGCCGAGATCTTCATCGTCGAGGGCGACTCGGCCGGCGGCTCGGCCAAGCAGGGGCGCTCGCGGCACAACCAGGCCGTCCTGCCGCTGCGGGGCAAGATCCTGAACGTCGAGCGGGCGCGCTTCGACCGGATGCTGACCAGCCAGGAGATCGGCACGCTGATCACCGCGCTCGGCACCGGCATCGGGCGGGACGAGTTCAACCTCGGCAAGCTGCGCTACCACAAGGTCATCATCATGACCGACGCCGACGTGGACGGGGCGCACATCAGGACGCTGCTGCTCACCTTCTTCTTCCGGCAGATGCGCGAGCTGATCGAGGCCGGGCACCTCTTCATCGCCCAGCCGCCGCTCTACAAGGTGAGCCGCGGCCGCTCGGAGGTCTATCTCAAGGACCAGGCGGCGCTCGAGAACTACCTGATCGAGGCGGGGCTCGAGGGGGCGACGCTGAGGCTCGCCTCCGGCGCGGTGCTGGCCGGGGCTGACCTCGCGCGGGTGGTCGAGGAGGCGCGCGGCGTGACGGCGGCGCTCGCCGCCTTCCCGACGCTCTATCCGCGGCACGTGCTCGAGCAGGCGGCGATCGCCGGGGCGCTCGTCAGGGGCGTGCTCGACGACGACCCGCAGGGGACGGCTAACAAGGTCGCGGCGCGGCTCGATCTCATCGCGGCCGAGTACGAGCGCGGCTGGCAGGGGCGGCCGACGCAGGACGGCGGCCTGCGCCTCTGGCGGACGCTGCGCGGGGTGGACGAGGTGCGGCTGCTCGACGGGGGCGTGCTGCGCTCGGGCGAGGCGCGGCGGCTCGCGGCGCTGACGCCGGGGCTGCAGGAGGTCTATGGCGAGGTGCCGACACTGGTCCGCCGCGAGCGCGAGCAGGCGATCCATGCGCCCTCGCAGTTCCTCGAGGCGGTCACGCGCGAGGGCGAGAAGGGGCTGACGCTGCAACGCTACAAGGGGCTCGGCGAGATGAACCCCGAGCAGCTCTGGGAGACGACGCTCGACCCCGAGGCGCGCACGCTGCTGCAGGTCAGGATCGACCAGTTCGACGAGGCGGACGAGGTCTTCACCAAGCTGATGGGCGACGAGGTCGAACCGAGGCGGGACTTCATCCAGGCGAACGCGCTGAGCGTGGCGAACCTCGACACCTGAG
>NZ_CALLYO010000158.1 GCF_937858865.1 uncultured Amaricoccus sp.
GGCTGGAATGCGGCTGGAAGGGGGCTGGAAAGCGGCCATACGAATTGCGGCTGCGACCGGAGATTAACGCCGCGGGCAGGCGCGGCGCGGAGGGCCCTCAGTGCCCGAGGATCTGGCTGAGGAAGAGCTTGGTCCGCTCCGACTTCGGGTTGTTGAAGAACTCCTTCGGCTCGTTCTGTTCGACGATCTGGCCCTGGTCCATGAAGATGACGCGGTTGGCCACGGCCTGGGCGAAGCCCATCTCGTGCGTGACGCAGATCATCGTCATGCCCTCGGCGGCGAGCTCGATCATGGTGTCGAGGACCTCCTTGATCATCTCGGGGTCGAGCGCCGAGGTCGGCTCGTCGAAGAGCATGATCTTCGGGCGCATGCAGAGCGAGCGGGCGATCGCCACCCGCTGCTGCTGCCCGCCGGAGAGCTGGCCGGGGTACTTGTGCGCCTGCTCCGGGATCTTGACCTTGGTGAGGAAATGCATGGCGATCTCCTCGGCCTCCCGCTTCGGGGTCTTGCGGACCCAGATCGGCGCGAGGGTGCAGTTCTCGAGGATGGTGAGGTGGGGGAAGAGGTTGAAGTGCTGGAAGACCATGCCGACCTCGGAGCGCACCTTGTCGATGTTCTTGAGGTCGGAGGTGAGCTCGACGCCGTCGACGATGATCTGGCCCTTCTGGTGCTCCTCGAGCCGGTTGATGCAGCGGATCAGCGTCGACTTGCCCGAGCCCGAGGGGCCGCAGACCACGATCCGCTCGCCCTTGTAGACGGTGAGGTTGATGTCGCGCAGCACGTGGAACTGGCCGTACCACTTGCTCATGCCGATGATCTGGATCGCCGGCTCGTCGGAGACCTTGAGCCTCGAGGTGTCGACCGGCTCGAGCTCGGAGGCGTCGACGGGATGCGGTTCGGCCATGGGTCGGGTCCCTTTCAGCGTCGGTCGGTGCGGAGCTTGCGCTCGAGGTAGCGGGAATATTGCGACATCCCGTAGCAGCAGAGAAGGAAGAGCAGCGCCACGAAGCCGTAGAGCTCCCAGACGATGCCGTTCCAGTTCGAGTCGGCGCGGATCGAGGTGACGAGCCCGAGCGGGTCGAGCAGGCCGATGATGGCGACGAGCGTGGTGTCCTTGAAGAGCGAGATGAAGTTGCCGACGATGGAGGGGATCGAGATCTTCAGCGCCTGCGGCATGATGATGAGCCGCATCGACTTCCAGTAGTCGAGCCCGAGCGCGTCGGCCGCCTCGTACTGGCCGCGCGGCAGGGCGGCGAGCCCGCCCCGGATCGTCTCGGCCATGTAGGCGGCGGCGAAGAGCGTCACCATGATGATGACGCGCAGGATGATGTCGAAGTTCGTCCCCGGCGGCAGGAAGACGTTGAGCAGGAAGGTGGCGACCAGGAGCAGCGTGATCAGCGGCACGCCGCGGATGAACTCGATGAAGCCGATCGAGAGCGCCTTGACGATGAACATGTCCGACCGCCGGCCGAGCGCCAGCAGCACGCCGAGCGGCAGCGAGAAGGCGATGCCGGTCATGCCGATGACGGTCGAGAGCATGAAGCCGCCGAAGAGCTTCGAGGCCACCGGGGTGAGCGCGAGCGGCACTACCGAGGCGAAGGCGTCCGCGACCGGGCCGACGAGGTAGAGCCACCAGAGCACCGTCGCCAGCGCCGCCGCGAAGGGCGCGACCAGGCCGTAGCCGGCGGCGGCGAGCAGGCGTTGCGCCAGATGCCCGACGACGAAGCCGGCATAGATCGCGATCGGCACCCAGAGCGAGCCGCCCCAGAGCAGCCAGTAGCAGAGGCCGGGGAAGGCGGCCGAGAACCAGAGCAGCCGGCGCGGCAGCTCGGAGACGAGGACGGGCGCGAGCGCGGCGAGGAGGAGGAAGAAGGTGAGCGTCGGCCGCCAGTAGAGGTGTACGGGATAGAAGCCGAAGAGGAACTGCTGCCACCGCTCGCGGATGACGGCGAAGCAGGCGCCGGAGGCGCCCTCGCCCCAGGTCGCCTGGATGATCTGCCGGCACTCGGTCAGCGAGCCCGCATTCCAGACCCCGTGGGCGAACCAGGGGAGCATGTGCGAGACGAGCCACCAGAGCAAGGCGACCGAGGCGATGGTCAGCAGCGCGTTCAGCCAGCTCGAGAAGAGGTTCTCGCGCAGCCAGCGGGCCGGGCCGACCTGGCCGGAGGGCGGGGCCTGCGGCGGCTCCATCTCGTGGCGGACGAAGGCGACCTCGGCCATCTCAGCGCTCCTTCAGCGAAACGCGGGCGTCGTACCAGTTCATGATCGAGGAGATCAGCAGGCTGAGGATCAGGTAGAAGCCCATGAGCAGGAGCATGCACTCGAGCTCGCGCCCGGTCTGGTTCATGGTGATGCCGCCCAGGGTGGCGCGCGCGTCCATGTAGCCGACGGCGATGGCCAGCGAGGAGTTCTTGGTCAGGTTCAGGTACTGCGAGATGAGCGGCGGGATGATGACCCGCATCGCCTGCGGCAGCACGACGAGGTTCATGATCCGGTTCGGGCGCAGGCCGAGCGCGGCCGCCGCCTCGGTCTGGCCGCGCGACACCGCCTGGATGCCGCCGCGGACGTTCTCGGCGATATAGGCGGCGGTGTAGAAGGAGAGCGCCAGCCAGAGCGCGATCAGCGACTTGTCGATGAAGCCGCCGCCCTCGAAGTTGAACCGCTGCAGCTCGGGGAAGTCGAAGCTGATCGGATGGCCGGCGAGCAGGTCGGCGAGGAGCGTCGGGGCGACGAGGAGCCCGGCCTTGATCCAGAAGGTCGGGAGGATCTCGCCGGTCGCCTCCTGCCGCGCCCTGGCGTAGCGGCCGAAGGCGACGACGGCGACGACGGAGAGCGCGAAGATCCCGACGACGAGCTGCCACCCCGGCGCGAGGACCGGCCAGGGGATGTAGAAGCCGCGGTTGGTGATGGCGACGGCGCCGAAGATCATCTGCGCGCTGGGGTTGTCGCCGCGGAAGGCGGCCGGGGCCGGCGTCATGTCGGTCAGGATCGCGAAGAAGGCGAAGATCCAGAGCAGCACCGGGACGTTGCGGAAGACGTCGACGTAGGTGCCGGCGAGCTTGGACACCAGCCAGTTCGGCGAGAGGCGGAGGATGCCGATCAGCACCCCCATGATCGTCGCGAGGAGGCAGCCGAGGATGGCGACGAGGAAGGTGTTGAGGATGCCCACGATCGCCGCCCGGCCGTGGGTGCTGTCGTTGGTATAGGGGATCAGCGTCTGGTTGATGTCGTAGCCGGCGCGGGTGCCGAGGAAGCCGAAATCGAAGGTCTTGCCGAGCGCCGCGAGATTCTGGACGGTGTTGTTCACCAGCCAGGCGGCCGCCAGCATGAAAGAGATGAGGGCAATGACCTGGATGGTGAGCGAGCGGTAGCGCGTGTCGTAGATCAGCATGCTGAGCCGGAAACGCTCGCCCGGCATTTCTGCGCTGGTCATCGCAATGTCATCCCCATCGGCTGCGCGTGAAGCCGGGACCGCGGCGATGGCGGTCCCGGCATCCGGTCAGGTCCCCGGGGCGCGCGCAGGCGCGCGCCCCGGCCCGTGTGCCGGGATCAGCGGAAGGGCGGCGAGAAGATCAGCCCGCCGTCGGTCCATTGCGCGTTGAGGCCCCGGGCGATGTTCGAGGGCGTGCCCTCGCCGATGTTGGCGGCGAAGATCTCGCCATAGTTGCCGCGGGCCTGGATGGCGCGCTTGGCCCAGTCCTTGTCGAGGCCGAACATGGCGCCGAGGTCGCCCTCGGTGCCGAGCAGGCGCTTGATCTCCGGGTTCTCGCTCGTCGTGGCCATCTCGTCGGCGTTGGCGGCGGTGATGCCGTAATCCTCGGCGGCGATGAGCGCGTTCAGCGTCCAGCGCACGATGTCGGCCCACTGGTCGTCGCCCTGGCGCACCAGCGGCCCGAGCGGCTCCTTCGAGATGATCTCGGGCAGGATGATCCAGTTGTCCGGGTTCTCGTAGGTGGCGCGGCTGGCGGCGAGGCCGGAGGCGTCGGTGGTGTAGGCGTCGCAGGCGCCGGCCTGGAACTGCTGGTTCGCCTCGGCGTTCGTCGCGATCGGCACCGGCTGGTAGGTGATGCCGTTGGTCTTGAACCAGTCGGCGAGGTTGAGCTCGGTGGTGGTGCCGGTCTGGATGCAGACCGTGGCGCCGTCGAGCTCCTTGGCCGAGGTGACGCCGAGATCCTTCGACACCATGAAGCCCTGGCCGTCGTAGTAGTTGACGCCGGCGAAGGTGAACTTGAGGTCGACGTCGCGGCTGAAGGTCCAGGTGGAGTTGCGCGACAGCACGTCGACCTCTCCCGAGGCGAGCGCGGTGAAGCGGGTCTCGGTGGTGGTGGGCGTGAACTCGACCTTCTCGGCGTCGCCGAGCACCGCCGCGGCGAGCGCGCGGCAGACGGCGATGTCGAAGCCCTCCCACTTGCCGGCCGCGTCCGGGGCGGCGAAGCCGGCGAGGCCGCTGTTGACGCCGCATTTCAGCGTGCCGCGTGCCTTCACGTCGTCGAGCGTCGCGCCTGAGGCAGCGCCGGCCGCCAGGACCAGGGCGATCGCGCTGCCGAAGAGGAACCTTTGCTTCATCACTTCAATCCTGTTGGGGCCTCCGCCATTGCGGAGGCGGTACCGGGAGCGTCGACGCACCCATTTTGCTTTCTTCAGGGCCGGCGAGATGGCCCGTGTGCGCAGTTTGCGGAGGCAGGGGCCGAAAGGTCAAGCGTCGCGGTAACCGATCGTTAAGTAAAAGGCCCGCCCGCGCGGCGCCATGCGCGCCCCTCAGGCGAGGAGCGCCGAGAGGCGGGCCGCGTCGAGGAACCCCTCCCGGCTGGCCGCCGCCCGCGCCTCCGCCTCGGAATCGAGCCCCCACTGCTCGGCCTGCCAGGTCTCGTCGAGGCGCGAGATCTCCCAGGCCGCGCCCGGATCGAGCGC
>NZ_CALLYO010000159.1 GCF_937858865.1 uncultured Amaricoccus sp.
CACCCGCACCGACGAATACGGCGGCAGCCTCGAGAACCGCATGCGCTACCCGCTCGAGATCTTCCGCGCCGTCCGCGCCGCCTGGCCCGACGAGAAGCCGATCTCCGTCCGCATCTCCGCCAACGACTGGGTCGGCGCCGACGGCATCACCCCGGAGGATGCGGTGGAGATCGCCCGCATGCTGCAGGAGGCCGGCGTCGACATCTGCGACGTCTCGGCGGGCCAGACGAGCACGCAGGCGAAACCCGTCTACGGCCGCATGTTCCAGACCCCCTTCTCCGACCGCATCCGCAACGAGACGGGCATGGCGACCATCGCCGTCGGCAACATCTACGAGCCCGACCACGTCAACTCGATCCTGATGGCCGGCCGCGCCGACCTCGTCGCGCTCGCCCGCCCGCACCTGACCGACCCCTACTGGACGCTCCGCGCCGCCGGCACCCTCGGCGACCGAGCCGAGAAGTGGCCGCTCCCCTACCTTCCCGGCCGCAACCAGCTCTGGCGGCTGGCCGAGCGCACCGAAACCATGCTGGGCAAGGTCTGAGCCATGAGCCTCGCAGGCCGACACGCGCTCGTAACCGGCGGCAGCAGCGGCGCCGGGGCGGCGATCGCCCGGGCGCTCCTCGGCGCCGGGGCGCGGGTGACGATCGCCGGCCGCAACGCCGAGGCGCTCGCCGCGGTGGCCGGCGCCGAGATGCGCTTCGCCACCTGCGACGTGACTAGGCCCGCCGAGATCGCCGCCATGTTCGACGCCGCCGCCGCCGAATGGGGTCCGCCCGCCGTCGTCGTCGCCAACGCCGGCAGTGCCACGAGCCGCCCCTTCCTGAAGACCGGCGCCGCCGACTTCACCGCCATGGTCGAGCTCAACCTCGGCGGCGTCTTCTCGACCTGGCACGCCGCCCTGGCCCCGATGGTCGAAGCCGGCTGGGGCCGCCTGATCGCCATCGCCTCGACCGCCGGCCTCAAGGGCTATCCCTACGTCGCCGGCTACTGCGCCGCCAAGCACGGCGTCGTCGGCCTGACCCGGGCGCTGGCGCTCGAGACGGCGCGGACCGGCGTCACCGTCAACGCCATCTGCCCCGGCTACATGCTGACCCCGATGCTGGAACGATCGATCGAGACCATCATGCAGAGGACCGGCCGCTCGCGGCCCGAGGCCGAGGCGCCGCTCCTCGCCGCCAACCCGCAGGGCCGCTTCATCGAGGTGGACGAGGTGGCCGCCGCGGTCCTCTGGCTCTGCTCCGAAGGCGCCGCCTCGGTCACCGGCCAGGCGATCTCCATCTCCGGCGGCGAGACATGAGCATGATGGAACGCAGCGACCCGGCCGTCTCGAAGGCCCGCCTCCGCCTCTGGCTGCGGCTCCTCGCCGTCACCCGCATGGTCGAGGGCGAGCTGCGTGAGCGGCTGCGCGGCCTCGAGACCACCCTGCCGCGCTTCGACGTGATGGCCGCGCTCAGCCGCGCCCCGGACGGCCTGAAGATGACCGAGCTCTCGAACGTGCTGCGCGTCTCGAACGGCAACGTCACCGGCATCGTCGACCGCCTCGAGGCCGAGGGCCTCGCCGTGCGCCTGCCGGTCGAGGGCGACCGCCGCGCGATGCTCGTCCGGCTGACGCCGCAGGGCACCGCCGACTTCACCCGCCTGGCCGCCGCGCACGAGGCCTGGGTCGACCAGCTCCTCGGCGCCGTCTCCCATTGGGAGGCCGAGCACCTCATCGAGCAACTGAAGGCCGTCAGGGACGACCTGGCGCAACGGGGGACCCGAGAATGAGCCAGCCCGAGCACTTCCGCCTCGAGATCCGCGGCCGCATCGCCCGCGTCTCCCTCGACCGCCCCGACCGCAAGAACCCCCTCACCTTCGAGAGCTACGCCGCCCTGCGCGACTGGTTCCGCACCCTTCCCTATTCCGACGCCATCGACGTCGTCGTCTTCGGCTCCAACGGCGGCAACTTCTGCTCCGGCGGCGACGTCCACGACATCATCGGCCCGCTGATCGACCGCGACATGAAGGGTCTCCTCGCCTTCACCCGCATGACCGGCGACCTCGTCAAGGCGATGCTCGCCTGCACCAAGCCGATCATCGCCGCCGTCGACGGCATCTGCGTCGGCGCCGGCGCCATCGTCGCCATGGCTTCCGACGTCCGCCTCGGCACCCCCGACGCCAAGACCGCCTTCCTCTTCACCCGCGTCGGCCTCGCCGGCTGCGACATGGGCGCCTGCGCCATCCTCCCCCGCATCATCGGCCAGGGCCGCGCCGCCGAGCTCCTCTACACCGGCCGCGTCATGACCGCCGAGGAAGCCGCCGCCTGGGGCTTCTTCAACCGCCTCGTCCCGCCCGCCGACCTCGACGCCGAAGCCATGGCGCTGGCCGAGCGCATCGCCAAGGGCCCCACCTTCGCCCACATGATGACCAAGACCCAGCTCAACCAGGAATGGTCCATGGGCCTCGAGCAGGCCATCGAATCCGAAGCCCAGGCCCAGGCCATCTGCATGCAGACCGAGGACTTCGCCCGCGCCTACCACGCCTTCGTCGCGAAGGAAAAACCCGTCTTCGAGGGCAACTGATGGCCGAC
>NZ_CALLYO010000160.1 GCF_937858865.1 uncultured Amaricoccus sp.
CTCGACCGCGGCCGCGCGGTCGTCGCGGGCAAGGATCGTCGCGAACACAGTCTCGCCCGGCCGGTAGGCGCCCCGCTCGGTGGTCACGAAGACGTCGACCGGCGGCGGCGCGGGCCGGCCGGCGACGCCGCGGTCGGAGAGGTCGAAGCCGGGCTCGGCGAGGCTCAGGAAGGCGTAGTCGTCGCCCGCCTCGGCGGTCACCAGCGCGGCCTCGGCGCCGCCGCGGCCGCGCAGCAGCCCGGGATCGAAGCGGGCGTGGCCCTCGGCGTCCGTCACCGCCTCGCCGAGCACGTCGTTGTTGCGGGCCAGGAGCTTCACGACGACGCCTGCGCGCGCGGTCGCATCGGAGAGGCCGCGGAGAAAGACGTGGAGGCCGTCGGCGCCGGTCAGCGTCGCGAGGCCGAGGTCGGTCACGACGAACCACTGCGTCGCGGTCGCCTCCCAGTCCTCGCGTGCCGGCCCGTCGACGACGCGCGCGGTCAGGACATAGAGGCCGGGGGCGAGGCCGGCCACGACGTCGCCCATCGGCAGCGCCGTCGTCACGTCGCGGTTCAGCTCCTGCGCGAGCACACCCGCGCCCTCCCATACCGGAGCGCCGAGGGTGTCGCCGAGGCGGGTCTCCTCGTAGCCGGTCAGCGGGCTGCCGAAGTCGCCGTTGCCGAGCACGGTCGCGACGTTGCGGCTGCCGACGCGGTAGAGCCGCAGCGTGGCTTCCCCGGCATTGACCGAGACGATCGGCAGCGCCGCCTCGGCACTCTTCGGCAGCACGTAGGCGCGCCCGGCGAAGCGCACCGAGGGCGTGCGGTCGCGGACGTAGACCTCCTGCCCGACCGAGGCGCGCAGGCGCTCGCCGGCGGCGGAGGGCAGGCCGGCGCGCAGCGTCACCCGGTAGCGGGAGCCGTGCGCCAGCCCGTCGATGCAGAGCTGGCGGTCGCGCGCCTCGACCGGGAAGGTCCCGGCATCGACGCGGACGAAGTCGGCGTATTCGACGCCCGCGCCGGCGAGCGGCTCGGAGAAGTCGAAGCAGGCGCGCGGGCTCGCCGCCTCGAAGTCGACCTGGCGGTCGGTGACGCGGAAGCCGTAGAGGCCCTCGGCCCGCGCCACCGCGGCGGCAATCGCCGGCCCGGGCGCGAGCCGTTCGGCGAGACGGAGTGCGTCGAGCGAGGCGCGGCCCTCGCCCGCCGCCTCGAGCGCGACGCCGGTGAGGCGCGCGGCCTCGCCGGCCTCGGCGTCCGATCCGGCGCGAAGAAAGCCGTTGATGCCGGCCGAGACGGCGAGGTCGCGCAGCCTCGTGCGCTGATCCCAGTCCTCGACCGCCGCCCCGGCGGCGAAGGCGGCGAGCGCGGCCCAGGCCGCCGCCGCGTCGGTCCGGTTGACCTCGGCCAGCAGTGCGTCCAGTTCGGCCGCGACCGTCGGCTCGGCGATCTGGGCCTCCTGCGGGAAGCCGGCCGAGAGCGCCGCTTCGCGCGCCGCGGCAAGCCGGCCGGCCGGGAGGAAGCCGAGCTCCGCGGCACGCGCGGCCGCCCGGGTCGCAAGACCTTCGGGCTGAGGCGCCAGCGTCGCCGACAGCGCCGCCGGGAAGGGGGTCCGGGCGCCGTCATCGGACTTCAGGAAGCAGGCGTTCGCCGCGGTGTTGAAGGTGAAGGCCGTGCAGGCGCCTTCCGCCAGGCAGGCGTCCCGACAGATCGGCAGGGTCGTGCCGAAGATCGACCGCAGGTCGCTGCCGTAGAAGTCGACGCCGGGCTCGACGGTCAGCCGCCGCTCGGGCAGCGGTCCGCCCGGCGCCTGCGCTGCCGCGGCGCCGGCTGCCACAACCACGCACAGCGCGAGCGCCGCCTCGAAGAGCCTGCCACCGATCATTCGCGCCTTCTCCTCCGATATCGCGGCAGGGTCCGTCTCCCCCGGTCGCGGGTCAAGGCATTTGGCAGTCGCGGCTCCCAGGCAAGCTCGGGCGCATCGAGACACCGAGACACCGAGGAAGAGATGGCGGGCCGGCCGGCGACATGCGAGCTTGGAGGGAGCGCGGAAGCCTCGGTCTGAAACAGCAGGGAGCGTCCATGCCCGAGGTTCCGCAGCGGTACTGGACCAGCCCCGCGGCATCCCTTCTCCGGACGCTTGGCACCCCGGCGGCCGGGCTGAGCGCCGCCGAAGCTGCGGCGCGGCTGGCGGCGAGCGGGCCGAACGCGCTCGGTCGAGGCGGGCGGGGCTCGGCGGTCCTGGTCTTCGCGCGGCAGTTCCGCAGCCCGCTCGTGCTCATCCTCGTCTTCGCGGCGATCGTCTCGGCGTTCGTGGGCGAGCTTGCCGAAGCCGTCATCATCGGCGCCATCCTGCTCGCGAGCTGCGCCCTCTCCTTCACCCAGGAATACGGCGCGTCGCGGGCGATGGAGGCGCTGATCGCCCGCATCGCCCACCGGGTCACCGTGGTGCGCGACGGCCGCGAGAGCATCGTCGAGGCGGCGGCGCTGGTGCCGGGCGACCTCGTCCGGCTGTCCGCCGGCAGCCTCGTCCCCGCCGACGGCGTGCTCGTCGAGGCGCGCGACCTCAACGTCACCGAGTCGGCGCTGACCGGCGAGAGCTTCCCGATCGTGAAGGCGCCCGGGACCTCGGACGCCGACGCGCCGCTGGCGGAGCGCCGCAACGTCGTCTTCACCGGCACCACGGTGCGCAGCGGCACGGCGACCATGCTCGCCGTCGCGACCGGCGAGCGGACCGAGTTCGCCCGCATCGCGACGACGATCCGGCGCAGCGTCCCCGAGACCGATTTCGCCCGCGGCATCCGGCGCTTCGGCTACCTGATGACCGAGATCATGCTGGCGATCGTGATCCTCGTCTTCTTCGCCAACCTGCTCCTGGCGCGGCCGACGATCGACTCGCTGCTCTTCTCGCTGGCGCTGGCGGTCGGCCTGACGCCGGAGCTGCTGCCGGCGATCATCAGCGTGACGCTCTCCCGCGGGGCACGTACCATGGCGCGGGGCGGGGTGATCGTGCGCCGGCTCGAGGCGATCGAGAACCTCGGCAGCATGGACCTGCTCTGCACCGACAAGACCGGGACGCTGACCGAAGGCGTGATCCGGCTCGACGCCTGCCTCGACCCGGCCGGCGGGCCGTCGGACGCGGTCCGGCGCTGGGGGCTCCTCAACGCCGGCCTCCAGACCGGCATGGCGAATCCGCTCGACGAGGCGATCACCGCCGCGCGCCGCCCCGACGATGCCCTCGAAGCCTGGAGCAAGGTCGACGAGATCCCCTACGACTTCTTCCGCAAGCGGCTCTCAGTCGTGGTGCGCCAGCCCGGCGCCTCCGAGGATCTGATGATCTGCAAGGGTGCCGTGGGGCCCGTCGTCGCCTGCTGCGCCGCGCTCGCCGACGGAACCGGCGAGCGGCCGCTCGGCGAGGACGATGCCCGCGCGATCGACGAGCGGGTCCGTGGCTGGGGGTTCGAGGGCATCCGCGTGCTCGGCCTCGCCGTGCGCCGCGCCCCGCACCGCGACGCATGGCGCCGCGAGGACGAGGCCGGGCTGACCTTCGCGGGATTCCTCCTCTTCCGCGATCCGCCGAAGCCCGGCATCGCCGCGACGCTGGCCGAACTCGCCGGGCGCGGCATCGCCGTGAAGGTGATCTCCGGCGACAACCGCTATGTCGCCGAGCACCTTGCCGCGACGATCGGGCTCGCGCACGCGGCGATCCTGACCGGCGGCGATCTCGCGACGCTCACCGACGAGGCGCTCCTCGCCCGGGTCGAGGAGACCGGGATCTTCGCCGAGATCGACCCCAACCAGAAGGAGCGCATCATCCGCACGCTGCGCCGGCGCGGCCACGTCGTCGGCTATCTCGGCGACGGCATCAACGATGCCCCGGCGCTGCACGAGGCCGACATCGGCATCTCGGTCGACGGCGCCGTCGACGTCGCGCGCGAGGCCGCCGACATGATCCTGCTCGAGCGCGACCTCGGCGTGCTGCTCCGGGGCGTCGACGACGGCCGCCGCACCTTCGCCAACACGATGAAGTACATCGCCATCACCACGAGCGCGAACTTCGGCAACATGGTGTCGATGGCCTTCGCCTCGCTGGCGCTGCCGTTCCTGCCGATGCTCGCGCAGCAGATCCTGCTCAACAACCTGCTCTCGGACATCCCCTCGCTCGCGATCGCCACCGACCGGGTCGACGCCGACCAGGTCCTGACGCCGCGGCGCTGGGACATCGGCTACGTGCGGCGGTTCATGGTCGCCTTCGGCCTGGTCAGCTCGCTCTTCGACCTCGTGACCTTCGGCTTCCTGCTCGCGCTCGCCGGCGCCACCGCGGCGACCTTCCAGACCGGCTGGTTCGTGGAGTCGCTCGTCACCGAGCTCGCGATCGTCTTCATCGTGCGCACCCGCAAGCCTTTCTGGCAGAGCCGCCCGAGCGCCCCCCTTGCCTGGCTCTCGGTGGCCGTGGCGATGCTCGCGGTCCTGATCCCCTACCTGCCGGGCGCGCAGCTCCTCGGCTTCGTGCCGCTGCCACCGCCGGTTCTCGTCGGACTTGCCGCCATCACCGCCGCCTATCTCGCCGCCTCCGAGGCGGTGAAGCACTGGTTCTACGCGCGAGCAGCCGGCGCCGGGTAGCCCGCCCCGCTGCCGCGTTGCGGCCGTCCGCGCGCGGGAGTACCCTCGATGTCCGGGAGAGGTGAAGGGCATCCATGGCGCCGCGGCTGACCTTCCACGGAGCGGCGCGCGCCGTGACCGGATCGTGCTTCCGGCTGCAGGTCGGGGGCGCGGAAGTTCTGTTCGACTGCGGCCTGTTCCAGGGCTCGAAGACCGAGAAGGAGCTGAACTACCGGCCCTTTCCCTTCGTGCCGTCGAGGATCGCCGCGGTCGTCCTCAGCCACGCGCACATCGACCACTCCGGCCTCCTGCCGAAGCTCGTCCGCGACGGCTTCGCCGGGCCGATCCA
>NZ_CALLYO010000161.1 GCF_937858865.1 uncultured Amaricoccus sp.
CTTCCCGCCCGCCGGGTCGGGCGCTGCCCTCTTCACCCTGGAGCGGCGGTCCGCACGCGGCCCAGCGCAGCGACCAGGGCGGTCGGCCGGAAATCGCATGAGGGGGCCGCACAATCTCTGGCGCCTGATCCGCACGGGCGCGACCTTCGAGCGCACCGGCGCGATGCGCACGGCGCTCGAGGCCTTCGACGCGCCGCCGGCGCTCCGGGTCGCCGCGCGGGTGCTCGGCTGGCCGTTCCAGTGGCTGGGCCTCCCCGGCGATCCGGCGCAGCCGCCGATCCTGCGCGCGCTGACCGCGCTCGGGCCGGCCTACATCAAGTTCGGCCAGCTCCTCTCCACCCGGCCGGACGTGGTGGGGCCGGAGCTCGCCGCGCAGCTGACCGTGCTGCAGGACAAGCTGCCGCCCTTCCCGATGGCGGAGGCGCGGGCGGCGATCGAGCACGAGTTCGGCCAGCCGCTCGACGAGCTCTTCGCCGACTTCGAGCCGGCGGTCGCCGCCGCCTCGCTGGCGCAGGTGCACCGGGCGGAGCTGCGCGCCACCGGGCAGACGGTGGCGGTCAAGGTGCTGCGGCCGGGGATCGAGCGCGCCTTCCTGCGCGACGTCGACGCCTTCTACTTCGCCGCCGGGATGATCGAGCTCCTCGCCCCCTTCGCCCGGCGGCTGCGGCCGAAGGCGGTGATCCGGCATTTCGAGGGCGTGGTGCTCGGCGAGCTCGACCTCAGGATGGAGGCGGCGGCGGCGGCGGAGTTCGCCGCCAACACCGAGCGCGACCCGGGCTTCCGGGTGCCGGCGGTGATCTGGCCGGCCTCCGGGCGGCGGGTGCTGACGCTCGAGTGGGTGAGCGGGATCAACCTCGGCGACGTGGAGGCCCTGCGCGCCAGCGGGGCCGATCTCGTCCGGCTCTCGGAGCGGATCATCCAGGCCTTCCTGACCCAGGCGCTGCGCGACGGCTTCTTCCATGCCGACATGCACCAGGGCAACCTGAAGCTCGGGCCGGACGGGGCGCTGGTGGCGCTCGACTTCGGCATCATGGGGCGGATCGACGCCTATACCCGCCGGGTCTATGCCGAGATCCTGATCGGCTTCCTGCACCGCGACTATGCCCGGGTGGCCGAGGTCCACTTCGAGGCGGGCTACGTGCCGGCCGAGCAGGACCGCGACGCCTTCGCCCAGGCGCTGCGCTCGGTCGGCGAGCCGATCTTCGGGCAGGACGCGACGAGGATCTCGATGGCGCGGCTGCTCGGGCATCTGTTCGAGGTGACCGAGCGGTTCGGGATGGAGACGCGCACCGAACTCATCCTGCTGCAGCGGACCATGGTGGTGGTCGAGGGGGTGGCGCGCAGCCTCAACCCGCAGATGAACATGTGGGAGACCTCGCGGCCGGTCGTCACCGACTATATCCGGGCGAACCTCGGGCCGGCGGCGATGGCGCGCGACCTCGCCGGGATGCTGCGCGTGCTGGGCCGCTTCGGGCCGCAGCTGCCGAAGCTCGCCGAGGCGGCGCTGGCGCGGACCAACGCCCCGCCCCCGCCGCCGCCGCCCCGCCGGGCGCCGGGCTGGGCCTATGCGCTCGCCGGGGCGCTGGTCGGGGCCGGCCTGGTGGTGCTCGGCTCGCTGCTCTAGGAACCGCACGGGAGTCGCACGCGTGCGACTCCCGGCAACTCGTTGCAACTGAAGCACATTCCGGGGGCTGTTAACCCCGAGGAAAGGATCTCAGACCGTCGCCGGCCGCCCCTCCGCACGGGCGTCGAGCGAGTAGCGGCCGGCGCCGAGGACGGCGAGGGCGAGGAAGCCGCCGGCGATGGCGAGGTTCTTCTGGAAGCTGATGATCTGGCCCATCCGCTCCATGCCCTCGAGCCCCTGCGCCGGCAGATAGTGGAAGAAGACCGCCGCGACGACGCAGAAGAGCGCCAGCGCCAGCGACGCCCAGCGGGTCTGCCAGCCGACGAGCACGGCGAGGCCGCCGAGGAGCTCGATGGCGATGGCCGGGAAGGCGAGGACGCCCGGCAGCCCGCTCGAGGCGGTATAGGCCATCGTGCCGGAAATGTCGCCGAGCTTGCCCCAGCCGGCGAGGATGAACATGAAGGCGAGAAGGACCCGGGCGGCGAGCGCGCCGGCGGAGGATGCGTTGGTCATGGCGGTTGCCCCTTGCTTGCTGCGGGCGCACGTCCGCGCCTCGCCGTTGCATCTGGCAGATGGCCTGACCGAAAACAATCTCGGCCGATGGCAACTGATTGTTTCCGAGCCGGAGAGACCGGGGCTCAGCCGCCGGCGAAGGCCTCGGGGCGGGCGGCGCGGGCCATGTGGTCGAGGACGCCGTTCACGAAGCGCGCCTCCTTGCCCTCGGGATAGAAGGCCTTGGCCACGTCGAGGAACTCGTTGATCGTCACCTTCGGCGGGGTGTCGGTGGCGACGAGCTCGGCCCCGGCGGCGCGGAAGAGCGCCCTGAGCGTCGGGTCGATGCGGTCGATCGGCCAGCGCGCGACCAGCGCCCGGTCGGTCAGCTGGTCGATGCGAGCCTGCTCGGTGACGGCGGCGGTGAGCAGCGCGCGGAAATGCGCGACGTCGGGATCGGCATAGGCCACGCCGTCGATCTCGGCGCCGAGGCGGTGGGTCTCGAACTCCTCGATCACCGTCTCGAGGCCGGCGTCGGCCGCCTCCATCTGGAACAGCGCCTGCACGGCGTAGAAGCGGGCCGCCGAGCGCATCCGGCGCGCCTGGGCGGCGGTCGGCCGCGGCGGGGTCGCGGGTGGGGTCGCGGGCGGGGTCATTCGAGCCCCGCCACCCGGAAGCTGCCGTCGGGGAGCGGGCGCGAGGGGGCGGCGAAGCGGCGCTTCAGCGCGACGAGGTGCATCGCCGCGGCGGCGGCCCCGCCGCCCTTGTCCTGGCCGGCCGGGTCGGCGCGCACGGCAGCCTGGGCATGGGTCTCGACCGTCAGGATGCCGTTGCCGATGCACACCCCCTGCAGCCCGAGCAGGGTCAGGCCGCGCGAGCTGTCGTTGCAGACCGTCTCGTAGTGGGTCGTCTCGCCGCGGATGACGCAGCCGAGCGCGACGAAGCCGTCGAAGGCCCCGCCGCGCGCGGCGAGGCCGATGGCGGCGGGCAGCTCCAGCGCGCCCGGCACCTCGACCAGCTCCTCGCCGGCGCCCGCCTTCGCCACGGCGGCGCGGGCACCGGCGACCAGCGCCTCGGCGATGTCGCGGTAGAAGGGGGCGACGACGAGGAGGAGCCGCGTCGGCCGGTCGAACCGCGGCAGCGGCAGGATGTGGTGGCTCTCCAACTCAGTCCTCCGCCGGCGGGATCGGCCGGGTGCCGGCGATGGCGAGGCCGTAGCCCTCGAGGCCGACCGGCCGCGGGCTCGGCGAGTTGGTGAGCAGCACGAGCTCGCCGAGCCCGAGCGCGGTCAGGATCTGCGCGCCGATGCCGTACTGGCGCAGCCGGTGCGGCGAGACATGGTCGCCGATCTCGAGCTTCGCCCCCATGTCGCGCAGCAGCACGACGACGCCGCGCCCCTCCGCGGCGATGAGCCGCATGGCGTCGTGCAGCTGGTGGCTGCGGCCGCGGTGGATGCCGAGGATGTCCTCGATCGGGTTCATCGCGTGCATCCGGACCAGCACCGGCTCGGGCGTGGTCAGGTCGCCCTTGGAGAGCACGACATGCTCGCCCCCGCCGGTCGTGTCGGTGAAGACGCGCAGCTGCCAGGCGCCGCCGTACTCGGAGGTCACCGTCTCGACGGCGGTCTCGCGCACCAGGTTGTCGTAGCGGCGGCGGTAGGCGATGAGGTCGGTGATGGTGCCGATCCGGATCGCGTGGCGCTGGGCGAAGGCGACGAGGTCGGGCAGCCGCGCCATGGTGCCGTCCTCGTTCATGATCTCGCAGATCACGCCGGAGGGATTGAGCCCGGCCAGCCGGGCGATGTCGACGGCGGCCTCGGTATGGCCGGCGCGGACCAAGACCCCGCCCTCGCGGGCGCGGAGCGGGAAGACGTGGCCGGGCGTCGCGATGTCCTGCGGGCCGGAGCGCGGGTCGATGGCCACGGCGACGGTGCGGGCGCGGTCGTGCGCGGAGATGCCGGTCGTCACCCCCTCGCGCGCCTCGATCGAGATGGTGAAGGCGGTCTCGTGGCGCGAGGAGTTCGACTGCGCCATCAGCGGCAGGCCGAGCGCGTCGAGCCGCTCGCCGGGCAGCGTCAGGCAGATGAGCCCGCGCCCGTGCGTCGCCATGAAGTTGATCGCGTTCGGCGTGCACATCTGCGCCGGGATGACCAGGTCGCCCTCGTTCTCGCGGTCCTCGTGGTCGACGAGGATGAACATGCGGCCGTTGCGCGCGTCCTCGATGATCTCGTCGATCGGCGAGATCGCAGGCTCGAATTCGGACTTCGGAGCGGTTGGCATCGGCGGCTTTCGGTCGTCGCGGGATTGCGTGCGGCAGATAGCGCAGCCTCGCGGCGAACGCCAGAGCCTCGGGACGTGAGCGTCGGGCGAGGATCGGGGGCGGTGCGACCCTCGATCAGGCGGGGGTCGCGTATTCCGTCAGCCGCGCCACGTAGCGCGCCAGCGTGTCGATCTCGAGGTTCGCGAGATCGCCCGCCTCGGCCTCGCCCCAGGTGGTGACGGCGAGGGTATGCGGGATGATGTTGACGCCGAAGACCGCCCCCTCGACCTCGTTCACGGTGAGCGAGGTGCCGTTGAGCGCGACCGAGCCCTTCGGCGCGACGTAGCGGGCGAGAGCCGCGGGAGCACGGAAGGCGAAGCGGACGCTCTCGCCCTCGGGGCGGCGCTCGACGATCTCGGCCAGCCCGTCGACGTGGCCCGAGACGATGTGGCCGCCGAGCTCGTCCCCGAGCCGCAGCGCCCGCTCGAGGTTCACCCGCCGCCCCGGCGCCCAGCCGCGGCGGCCGCTGCGGACGTTGGTGCGGGCGACCGTCTCGGCCGAGAGGACGACGTCGAACCAGGCGCCCGCCCCGTCGGGGCCGCGGTCGGTCACGGTGAGGCAGATGCCGTCGCAGGCGATCGAGGCGCCGATGGCGATCCCCTCCGCCGCATAGCCGGAGCTGAGGCGCGCGTGCAGGTCGCCGCGATCCTCGAGGCTGACGATGGTGCCGACGTCGCTGATGATTCCGGTGAACATCGCGCTGCCTTCCGCCTTGCGTCCGCCCGCGGTCCTAGCCCGCGCCGGCCGGCGCGGCAAGGGCGGCCGGCGGGTCGCGCGCGGCCCTCCGCCCGGCGCGCGTCGATCTCCGCTGGCTCCGGACGCGGAAAATCGCTAACGTGCGCGCAATGGCCGGCAAGGCCGGACGGGCAAGGATGGTGAGGCAATCGATGCAGCGTCCGCGGATCGCGCTTGCGTGCGCGCTCGCCCTTCTCGCGACTCTGGCCGGCTGCACCGTGCCCCGATCCGGCCCCACCGCCAGCGACATCCTCTCGGGGGGCGAGGAGCTCGGGATGCATGTCGTCACCGTGACGCCGGCGATCGCGGAGACGACGCGCATCGACCAGCGGCTGGGCTTCGGCCCGGAGTTCACCAACGCGCCGGTGGTGTCGCCCGACACCATCCGCGCCGGCGACCTCGTCTCGGTCAACGTGTGGGAGAATGTCGACACCGGCCTCCTCGCCGGGATCGGGCAGAGGGTGACGCCGCTCGAGCGGATCCAGGTCGACCAGATGGGCAACATCTACGTGCCCTATGCGGGGACGCTGCCGGCCGCCGGGCGCACGCCGAGCGAGCTGCGCGACGAGATCACCGCCAGCCTGCAGTCGCAGACCCCGGACCCGCAGGTCGAAGTCCGCCGCGCCTCGGGCGACGGGGCGACGGTCAGCGTCCTCGGGGCGGTGCGCGCGCCCGGCGTCTATCCGATCGAGGCGCCGACCCGGCGCCTCTCGTCGATGCTGGCGGTGGCGGGCGGGGTCGCGGTGGTGCCGGACGTCGCGCAGGTCAAGCTCGAGCGCGGCGGCAAGGTCGGGCGGATCTGGCTGCAGGATCTCTACGACACCCCGCGCTACGACGTGGCGCTGCGCGGCGGCGACCGGATCATCGTCGAGGAGGACCGCCGCTCCTTCACCGCGCTCGGCGCGACGCAGGGGCAGCGGCGCATCCCCTTCGACAAGCGCGACATGACGGCACTCGAGGCGATCGCGACGGCGGGCGGGCTCGACGGCTTCTCGGCCGATCCGACCGGGGTCTTCATCTTCCGCGACGAGCCCGCCGAGGTGGCGCGCCGGGTGCTCGGCGCGAGCGATCTCGCCGGGCCGCAGCGCATGGCCTACATCATCGACCTGACCGGGCCGGAGGGGCTCTTCGCGGCGCGCGAGTTCGTCGTCCGCGACGAGGATACCGTCTACATCACCGAGGCGCCGATCGCCTCCTGGGCGCGGATGCTGACGATCGCCACCGCCACCGCCGGGCTGACCCGCACCGTCGAGGTCATCGCGCAGTAGGGGCGTTAACGATGGTTGCCATCCGGTTATCGGGACCGGGGATTATCCAGCAAAAACAACGACAGGGCCGGGTGGGCACGCGTGCCCACCCCGTGCCCACCCCGTGCCCATCCCGTGCCCATCCCGTGCCCGGTCAGGCGCGGCGCCGCCAGCAGCTCCGGAGGTCGGGGCCGATCGGGGCCACCTCGACCAGGCTGAAGCGGGGGGCGAGCTGGAGCGCGGCGACCTCGAGGCCGCCGACCACCGGGATGGCGGATTCGCCGAGGACGACGCCGGCGGTGTAGCAGACGATCTCGTCGACGAGCTCGGCCTCGATCAGTCCCGCCGCCAGCCGCCCGCCGCCCTCGCAGAGGACGCGGGTGAGCCCGCGCTGCCCGAGGAGCTGCAGCAGCGCGGCGAGGTCCATCTCGACCTCGGGGGTATAGGGCACCTCGATCAGCTCGGCGCCGAGCTCGGTCCAGGCGGCGCGGCGGTCCTCCTCGGCCTCGTCGTCGTGGCAGAGCCAGAGCGGGACCTCGCGGGCGGTCTGCGCCAGGTAGCCGTCCCGCGGCAGCGAGAGCGCCCCGCTCACCACCACCCTGACCGGGTGGCTGTCCTCGATGCCGAGGCCGCGCACGTTGAGCTTCGGATCGTCGCTCCGCACCGTCCCCGCGCCGACCAGCACCGCGTCCGACTGCGCCCGCATCAGGTGCACCTCCGACCGCGCCCGCGGCCCGGTGATCCAGCGGCTCTCGCCGGTGCCGGTGGCGATGCGCCCGTCCAGCGAGGCCGCCATCTTCAGCGTCACCATCGGCCGGCCGGTGGTCATGCGCGTCAGGAAGCCGCGGTTGACCGTCTCGGCCTCGGCGGCGAGGCAGCCGACCTCGACGGCGATGCCGGCCGCCCGCAGCGCGGCGAGCCCGGCGCCGTTCACCCGCGGATCCGGATCCTCCACCGCCACCACCACGCGCGCCACCCCGGCGGCGATGAGCGCATCGGTGCAGGGCGGGGTGCGGCCGGTGTGGGAGCAGGGCTCGAGCGTCGTGTAGACCGTGGCGCCCCGCGCCCGCGGCCCGGCCGCGGCCAGCGCCAGCGCCTCGGCGTGCGGCCGGCCGCCGTCGGCGGTGCGGGCGCGGCCGACCACCGTCGCGCCGTTCACGATGACGCAGCCCACTGTCGGGTTGGGCCAGACCCGGCCGAGCCCGCGCCGCGCCAGCCCGAGCGCCGCGCGCATCCAGCCCTCGTCGCGGGCGGCCTGGCCGGGCGTGCTCACCGGATCAGTCTTCCCGGCCGACCGGCGCCGGCCGAAGCTCGGAGACGAAGTCCTCGAAGTCGTCCGCCGCCTGGAAATTCTTGTAGACGCTGGCGAAGCGGACGTAGGCCACGGTATCGATCCGCGCCAGCGTCTCCATGACGATGGCGCCGATGGTGTCGGACGGAATATCCGTCTCCCCCATCGACTCGAGCCGCCGCACGATGCCGGAGATCATCTGGTCGAGCCGCTCGCTCTCGATCGGGCGCTTCTGCATCGCGATCCTGATCGAGCGCTCGAGCTTGTCGCGGTCGAACGGCTCGCGCTTGCCGCTCTTCTTGATGACGACGAGGTCGCGCAGCTGCACCCGCTCGTAGGTGGTGAAGCGGCCGCCGCAGGCCGGGCAGAAGCGCCGGCGGCGGATGGAGACATGATCCTCGGCAGGACGGCTGTCCTTCACCTGGGTGTCGATATTGCCGCAGAACGGACAGCGCATGCCTCTCCCCGACCCTGTTCACGCTCACGGAGCCTTGACCACAGTATAGGCGGCCGTCAACTGCTTGAGTAGCGCTTTCGTGCCCTCACAAGATAGGCTCGCAGGCGCCGCGCTCGCGCGCAAGACGGACTGGCCGGGCGGGGCCCGCGCCGCCGCCTTCCGGCGAGGCTGTCATCGCCCGCGGCGATGGTCTAGCGTCTGCGGGGCTTCACCGGCCGTGGATTCGATGATGCGGTCTCTCCAGGCACTCGCGCGGCTCGCCGCCCTCCTTCTCGTCGGACTGATGCCGGTGGTCGCGCCGGCGCAGGCACCGGCGCCGTCGGGCTTCGTCTCGCCGCTCGAGCCGGTCGACATCTCGAGCCCGCGCGCGACCTTCACCTCGGTCACCGCGCTCGGGCGCGAGCTCGATGCGGCCTTCGCGAGCTATCTCGAGGCGCCGAGCGTCGCCGGGCAGCGGCGGATCCGGCAGGTCCTCGCGCGCGCCGACCGGCTGTTCGACCTCTCGGCGACGCCGGCCGCGCTGCGCGGCGAGGCGGGGACGGCCGCCTTCGGCACGCTGAAGGACATCCTGATGCGGCTGCCCGCGATCGATCCGGCGAGCCTGCCGGGCGATCCGGCCACGGCGCCGGAGGCGGTGCGCCTGCCGGGCACCGACATCGCCATCGCCCGCGTCGCCGAGGGGCCGGACCGCGGCAGCTTCCAGTTCTCCGCCGCGACGGTCGACCGCCTGCCCGGGTTCCATGCGCTGGTGATCGACCTGCCGATCCTCAACCCCGCCCCCTACGAGAGCTGGCGCGCCGAGCAGATCCGCTTCGCCGGGCCGCTGGTGCCCGGCGCGCTGGTGCAGGCGATGCCGGCCCCGCTCGAGGCGGTGGTGCTCGGGACGCCGGCCTGGAAGCTGCTCGCCGCCGTCCTCGTCCTCGGCGCCGCCACCTGGCTCGGCGTGCTCTGGGCGAGCTTCGCGCTGCGCCGCGGGCGGCGGGCCGGGCCGATCCCGGCCCAGGCGTGGCGGCTTTCGGTGCCGCTGGTCGCCGCCTGCCTGGCGCTCGTCGCGCGCGCCTATCTCCTCGGCCAGGTGAACCTCACCGGCCTCGCCTTCCACATCGTCCAGGCGCTGACCCTCGCCGTGGTCGTCCTCGCCGCGGCGCTGGCGGCGCGCCTGCTCATCACGCTGATCGGCGAGCTCGTGATCGCGACGCGCGGCATCTTCGAGACGAGCTACGACGTCCACCTGCTGCGTCTCGTCTGCCGCGTCTCCGGGCTGGCGGCGGCGGGGGCGGTCGTCGTCTACGGCGCGAACAGCCTCGGGGTGCCGCTCCTCGGCCTGGTCGCCGGCGTGGGGGTCGGGGGCCTCGCGCTCGCCCTCGCGGCGCAGTCGACGGTCGAGAACCTGTTCGGCGGGGTCTCGATCTTCGCCGACCGGCCGTTCCGGGTGGGCGACTACATCATCTTCGCCGGCGGCCAGGGCTACGTGGAATCGATCGGGCCGCGCTCGACGCGCATCCGTGCCGAGGACGGGATGCAGATCACCGTGCCGAACGCCGATCTCGCCAAGATGCAGGTCACGAACAAGACCTGCCGCGACGCCACGCTCTTCGAGCATGTCGTGCGCTTCACCTACGAGGCGACGCCGGAGCAGCTGGCGGAATTCGCCCGCCGCACGCTCGCCGCGCTCGCGGCCCACCCGCTCGACGGCGCGGCGCCGGTGCCGCCGCGGGTGCGCATCGTCGGGCTCGGCGACTTCTCGATCGACGTGCAGGTGCATGCCGAGCTGCTGGCGCGCGGCGAGGACGACTTCTACCGGCTGCAGGAGCTGCTCCTGCTCGAGATCGTGGCGATCGCCGGGAGCGTCGGCCTCGCCTTCGCCTTCCCGACCCAGACGCTGCAGGTGGCGCGCGCCTCGGCCGCGCCGGCACTCGCCTGAGCGAGCAAGCGAGCGAAATCAACCCGATAAGGCCGCGCGCTCGCCTGCCGCCCGACCCGAATGCCCTTGCGGCCGCCCTGCCCGCGGCCTATAGTCCCGGCCTGAGCAGATACTCCCGGATTTTCCTTGGCCGACACCCCTGACGACGACGACCGCGACGACGAGTCGCCCGAGATCCCGCGCATGCCGCATGCCGGCCCGGCGGTGGCGATCGAGTCGGAGATGCGGACCTCCTATCTCGACTATGCGATGAGCGTGATCGTCGCGCGGGCGATCCCCGACCTGCGCGACGGGCTGAAGCCGGTGCACCGGCGCATCCTCTTCGCGATGCACGAGACCGGCAACACCCACGACAAGCCCTACCGCAAGTCGGCGCGGCCGGTCGGCGACGTCATGGGCAAGTACCATCCGCATGGCGACCAGTCGATCTACGACGCGCTGGTCCGCATGGCGCAGGACTTCTCGATGTCGCTGCTGCTCCTCGACGGGCAGGGCAACTTCGGCTCGATGGACGGGGACAAGCCGGCGGCGATGCGCTACACGGAAGTGCGCATGGCCAAGGCCGCCAACTTCCTCCTCGCCGACATCGACAAGGAGACGGTGGACTTCCAGCCGAACTACGACGGCAAGGACATGGAGCCCACCGTCCTGCCGGCGCGCTTCCCGAACATGCTGGTGAACGGGGCGGGCGGCATCGCGGTCGGCATGGCGACGAACATCCCGCCGCACAACCTCGGCGAGGTGATCGACGCGACGCTGGCGCTGATCGGGAACCCCGAGCTCACCGTCGCCGAGCTGATGGAGCATGTCCCCGCCCCGGACTTCCCGACCGGCGGGCTCATCCTCGGTCGCTCGGGCGCGCGCAAGGCCTACCAGGAGGGCCGCGGGTCGGTGATCCTGCGCGCGCGGACGCGGGTCGAGGAGGTGCGCGGCGGGCGCACGGCGATCATCGTCTCCGAGGTGCCCTACCAGGTGAACAAGGCGACGATGGTCGAGCGGATCGCCGAGCTCGCGCGGGAGAAGCGGATCGAGGGCATCGCGCACGTCCAGGACGAGAGCGACCGCTTCGGGGTGCGGGTGGTGATCGAGCTCCGCCGCGACGCGACGCCGGAGGTGGTGCTGAACCAGCTCTACCGCCTGACGCCGATGCAGACGAGCTTCGGCTGCAACATGCTGGCGCTGAACGGCGGGCGGCCGGAGCTGCTCGACCTGAAGAACTTTCTCGCCCACTTCATCGCCTTCCGCGAGGAGGTGGTGGCGCGGCGCACCGCCTACGAGCTGCGCCGGGCGCGCGAGCGGGCGCATCTGCTCTGCGGCCTCGCGGTCGCCGTCTCGAACGTCGACGAGGTGGTGGCGACGATCCGCTCCTCGGCCGACCCGGCGGAGGCGCGCGAGCGGCTGATGACGCGCGCCTGGCCGGCGGCCGAGATCGCGCCCTACATCTCGCTGATCGACGATCCGTCGCACCGGGTGCGCGAGGACGGGACGTATCTGCTCTCCGAGACGCAGGCGCGGGCGATCCTCGAGCTCCGGCTGCAGCGGCTGACCGCGCTCGGGGTGAAGGAGGTGACCGACGAGCTCGAGACGCTGGCGGCGGCGATCAAGGACTATCTCGACATCCTGCGCTCGCACGGGCGGATCATGCAGATCATCTCGGACGAGCTGCGCGAGGTCCGGGAGCTCTTCGCCGTGCCGCGGCGCTCGGAGGTGATCGACTGGGACGCCGACCTCGACGACGAGGACCTGATCGAGCGCGAGGACATGGTGGTGACCGTCACCGCCGGCGGCTACATCAAGCGGACGCCCCTGACCGAGTACCGCTCGCAGCGCCGCGGCGGCAAGGGCACGCAGGGGATGGCGACCAAGGACGAGGACTTCGTCACCCGCCTCTTCGTCGCCAACACCCATACCGCGCTTCTCGTCTTCACCACCGAGGGGATGGTCTACAGCCTGAAGACCTGGCGGCTGCCGCTCGCCGGGCGGAACGCGCGTGGCAAGGCGATCGTCAACATCCTGCCGATCCCGGCCGGGGTGTCGGTGGCGGCGCTCTTGCCGGTCGACGTGCCGGAGGCGGAGTGGGCGAGCCTGCAGATCGTCTTCGCCACTTCGGACGGGGACGTGCGGCGCAACGCGCTCGACGACTTCACCAACGTGAAGTCGAACGGCAAGATCGCGATGAAGCTGCCGGAGGGGACGCGGCTGGTGAACGCCTGCATCGCGTCCGAGCAGGACGACGTCATGCTGACGACCAAGGGCGGGCGGGCGATCCGCTTCCCGGCGACCGACGTGCGCGTCTTCAAGGGACGCGATTCGACCGGGGTGCGCGGCATCCGGCTCGGGGCGGGCGACGAGGTGGTGTCGATGGCGGTCATCCGCCACTTCGAGGCGACGCCGGAGGAGCGGGCGGCCTATCTCAAGATGCGCCGCGCCGTGGCCGGGGCGACCGAGGAGGAGGCCGAGGCCGAGGAGGACGAGGAGGTCGCGACCGACGGCTTCGAGCTCGGGCAGGCGCGCTACGTCGAGATGTCCGAGGCGGAGGACCTGCTGCTGACCGTCACCGCGCACGGGGCGGGCAAGCTCTCGTCGAGCCACGACTATCCGGTGCGCGGGCGCGGCGGCCAGGGGGTGGCGGCGATGGACCGCGCCATGCGCGGGGGGCCGCTCGTCGCGCTCTTCGCGGTGGCGCCGGACGACCAGGTGATGCTGGCGACCGACGCCGGCCAGTCGATCCGGGTGCCGGTCTCCGACATCTCCTTCCGCTCGCGCAGCGCCGGCGGGGTGCGGGTCTTCAATACCGCGGCCGACGAGAACGTCGTCTCGGTGGCGCTGATCGCGGAGAACGGGGACGCCGAGGAGGAGTGAGCGCGGGAGAAGGGCTCGCTCCCTCCTGCACGGCATCGCCCGCGATGAGCACGGCCGAGGGCAACGGCGATGCTCGAGAGCGGATTTCGCGCGCGAAACCTAGAGCAAGTTATTGTTCTAGCTGGTTATTTTTGTCAGCTTTAACCCGCTCTTCACACTACACGAC
>NZ_CALLYO010000162.1 GCF_937858865.1 uncultured Amaricoccus sp.
ATCACGCTCTTGCCCGAGCCGGTCGGCGCGACCACGAGCGGCGAGCCGCGCCCGGCGCGGAACCATGCATAGAGCGCGTCGATCGCCGCGCGCTGGTAGTCGCGCAGCTCGATCATGCCGCCGCCCATGGCATCGCCGGCGCCGGCTCGAGCGCGGCGAGGATGGCACCCACCGGGCTCGCCGGGCCCTCGCCCTTCACCCCGTTCTCCCAGACCGGAACTGTCGACAGCGAGCGCGCCAGCGCAGCGGGGGCGATGCCGTGCTGCAGGGCAATCGAGATCACGATGCAGGCATCGTCGATGAAGGCCGCCATCGCCGAGCCGGTCTTCTGGCCGTCGGCGAACACCTCGAGCGGCCGGCCGGCATCATCGTAGCCGACGCAGACGGTGAAGGCCTGGCCGGCGAAGGCGATGTCGCGGATCAGATTGCGCCGGCGGTCCGGAAGCCTGGTCCGTGTCATCGCGCGCCGCCCCGCTTCCAGGTGCGCTGCGCGACGTAGAGAATCTGGGACGGCGATGCGCGGCGCTGCACCAGCGCCACCAGCCCCTTCTCGTGGAGCTGCCGCGCCGCCTTCATGACCCGCCCGCGCGCCCGATCCTCCTCCGGCGACAGGACAACCCCGGTGCTGGCGACGGCATAGACGAAGCTCTCGCCCCGCTCGGCCGCATTCGCCCAGCGGCCCAGCTCAGCTTCGGTCATGCTGCTCACCCGCGGCGCCGTCGATCCAGGTGGTCCCGTCGGGAAGGCGGTAGGTGACCGTCTCGGCCTCGGGGTCGGCGTCGACCTGTTCGCCGGGAACCAGCGCGGGCAGGAACAGATGCACCGGGCAGTCCATGCCTTCCTGCTGGCGCTGCGGGCTCCGCGGCTCGTCGAGCCTCATGCAATGCCCGGCGCCGTCGCGGCCGAACGCGAAGTGGAGGCAGGTCCGGCAGTGCCGCCGCGGCATCGCCGCCTCAAAGCAGAGCGCCTTGTGCCGGCAGAACCGGCAGGGTGGGCGCTCGGCATTGTCGGCGATCTTTAGCGGCGCCTCGTGCTCGGCGACCAGCCGCTCGACCCGCGCCTCCTGGCGGTTCGCTTCCTCGACGTCGAGGCGGACCCGCTCGACGAGGATTTCCTCGGTGTCCTTGTTGACCGTTACGTAAGCGCCGCGGGCGATGCCGAGCGCGGCCATGCCGGCGTGGAGCTGATGCCAGTGTTCGGGCTTCGCCTTCGCTACCCCGTGCTTCTGCACGGCGCGCCAATCGGCGGCCTTCATCGACTTGATCTCGATGACGTGCTCGGTCTTCCTCGCTTCGAGGAAGCCTCGGCCGATCGCGTCGACCTTGCCGCGCAGCCAGCCGCCGGCGAGCGCGAAGCGCTCCTGCTCGCGGCCGAGCTCGACGCCGGCGCGGCGGAGATCAGCGAGCACACGCTCTTCCTCGATGTCACCGCGCTCGAAGATCCTGAGCTGCCGCCCGGTCGGCGCCTCCTGCGGCGACGTCCATCGCAGCGTGAGCCAGATCTGACGGTCGCAGGACGTGCCCAGCGCCGAGGCGCCGATGCCGTAGCCCTCGTAGGCCGAGCGCGGATCGGCCGCGGCCTCGGCCTCGCGGGCGCGCCAGATCGCATCGACTGTCGGTTGCGCGGGGGGCGGGAGGGCGACCATCAGACCGCCTCCCCGAGGGTGCGGCTCACGCCCACGGCCCGCGCCTGGCGGAGCCTCCGCTCGCGGGCGCCGGGACCGGCGGAGCTCGCGGCCACGCCAGCTGCGGGCTTGTAGCCCTTCGGCTCGTTGCGCTCGGGGTTGTCCTTCTGGAAGCCGAGCTTCACCAGCATCGGGATGCCGTGCAGTTCTTCGGTGTCGGCGACCCGCAGCCGGCCGGCGGCGTGGCAGATCGAGTTGAGCTCGCGCTGGGCCATCTCCACAGTGGTCGCGCTCGGGTTCCAGAGATTGAGTGTGGTCCAGAACCGCCGGCCCTTGTGCGCGCCGTCGAGGACCTCGAACTCGAGCTCGACCTTGCGGCCATCGCCCTTCTTGGTGTCCGAGACGTCGCTCCGTGCGATCGCGGCCAGATACTCGCCCGCCGGCAGCGCCGAGCGATCGCTCATCTGCTCGCCCTGGCTGGCGTCGTAGGTTCCTCCGAGACTTGCCATGTCGGTCCTCTCAGGCTGCGGTGGCGGAACGGTGGCCGGGCAGGTGCGGCGCGAGCGCGGCGTAGCCCTGGCCCTTCTTGATCAGCACACTGTCGGGCATGTCGAAGCGGTTCTTGGCGGTGAAGGCGGGCCGCTCGGCGAGGTGCAGGGTGCGCGTGCCGGACCCGCTAGCCTTTGCGGTCTCCTTGGCGAAGCCGCCCTTCTCCTTCCGGATGGTGGTGACGTAGTTCATGAAGCCGACGACGTCGGCGTTCTCGATCACCATCTCTGCCGCGCGCTTGTGAAGGCGCAGGCGATAGCGGTCGTAGCTGTCGCGCTCGGGATCCGAGAAGGTCTTGATCTCCTCGTGCGCCAGCAAAACGACCGTCATGCCCCGGTGGTCGCGCAGGTTGTTCATACCCCGCAGGAACCGGTGCCAGAGCTCGTCGGCCTTCACGTAGCCCTTGCCGAAGCCGAAGTCCTCGATGGTCTCGAAGACCTCCTTGTCGGTGCTGTGGCGCCGGCAGGTCTCGGCCCAGATGATGGGCTCGAGCCAGTCGAGACTGTCGACCACCACCGTCCTGAAGGTGTGATCGCCGGAGTAGAGAAGCTCGATGGCCTCCTCGACCTGGCGGAACTCGGTGAACGGCTCGTCCGCGAAGGTGGTGAGTTCGAGCGTGCCCGCGCCTTCCTCGGTCTGGATGAAGATCGGGTCGGGAAACTCGGCCGCGAGGCTGGTCTTGCCGATGCCCGGCACCCCGTAGATGACGATCCGCGGCGGCTTGTCCGACTTGCGCCGGACGAGGTTCGAGAGCGACAGCGCCATGGGCACTCCTCGTTTGTCGCCGCCGGCTGGTGGGTGTCTGCCCAGACCTCCACCGCCGGAAAACCGGTGCTACCGGCGGCGTGGTCTGCCCGCTCCTGCGGCGGGAATCTCGGTGATGACGAGGCCCGGGTGGCAGGCCTCGGCGAGCTTGCGCTTCAGGCGGTAGACCGCCGTGCGCACGCCCTTGACGTCCTCGACCACCGACGCGCCGTCGCGGCGGTAGCGGAAATCGGCGACGTAGCTGCAGATCTTCGCGCCGGCGACGATGCAGTCGAAGCGCGGTTGCAGCTCGAGCCCGGCGATCTTGCCGGCGCGCTCGAGCGCAGCCAGCGTCGCGTAGCGCCTGCCCTCGGCGGTGCTGTCGAAGCGGTGGCCGTCGATCTCGACGCTGCGGGCGTTGAACTTGGTCATGCGGCGCGCTCCCCGGGCGCGGGCGGCGGGAGCGGGAGGAACCGGAAGAGTTCGGGCTCGGGCCGCGCGACCCCCACCTCGTCGGCAAGCGAGCAGAAGGCGCGGTAGAGCCGGCTGGGGAACTTACCGTCCTCGGCGGTGATCCAGCCGTGCACCGTCGAGTCGGGCTTACCCAACCGCAGTGCCACCTTCTGGTAGCCGCCGAGCGCGAGAATAAAACGACGAGGATTGATCGACATGCCTCCCGGATAATGCGGAAAATGCGGATTGACAATATGCGGAAAACGATCCCCTCGCATTCTTTCCGGAAAAGTCGGAAAGTGCCGCGAGTCGGGCCGAATGTGAGGGGCATGCAGTGGACGTTGAGAAAGCCCGGGCGCTGGCGCGATACCGAGACATCTCGCTTGAGGCGACCGCCTTCCGGCTGCGCGCGGTAAGGATGGCGCTCGGCGTGACGCAGAAGGACATGGCCGAAGCGCTCGATCTGCCTTCCTCGACCTACGCCGACTACGAGCGGGCACGGGTCTACCCGTCGCATGCCGCGGTGAGCCATTTCCGCTGGCGGCACGAGATCACCTTCGATTTCATTCTTTACGGCGACCCTCGGCACCTGCCGCTCGAAACAGCCGAGCGCATCTACAACGCCATGCTCGAACTCGACGCGCGATCCGATCTGCAGGCGCGAGGATAGCCTCTACGCGCACTCCGAAACCGATCGCGGCGGCCAGGGCGATCTGGTGCAATAGCGGGCGGCTCAACGATCGTTTCCCATCGGCATGCGGTTTTCGAGGAGCAATGATCGCCTTAAGGTTGTGTCGCAATATCCGGATTTCCACGCACTCGACGTGGGAATCCACGCCTCAGAGGATCAGGCCAAGCGCGACCGCCTTGGCGGCGGCCTCGACGGTCGTGCGGCTCTTCAACTTGCCCCGTGTCCGCCGGAGGCGATCCTCGGTTCCGCGCGCAGTAAGGCCGACTTCCGCTGCAAGCGCTTCGGTGCGCATGCCGCACACCATCCCGAGCAGAAGCTCGTGCTCGGCGGCCGCGAGCCGGATCGGCTGCTCGGCCGACAGGTCGACGGATGAGTAGGCCAGGTGGAAATCCTGCAGGTCCCGGCGCACGTCGGTGACGTAGGCGTTGGTCAGTGGTTGCTCGAGCGGCGCGTTGATCAGGAAGACGCCCCGTCGCCCGCAGGGTCCGAAGGTCGGCACCTCGAAGCCGTGCCACCACCCCTCGCCGATGAACCGGCTCATGTGCGCCTCATACTCCTGCCTGGCGGAACGCAGGGGTTCGGGAATATCTTCGGCTGCGCCGCCGCCCGTCGAGAAGCGGGTGGGCTCCGGCCGACGCAGCCGCTCCGCGAGATCGTAGAGAAGCAAGTGACGCCGATTCTCGACGAAATCGATGGCGAGCGGGCGCAGCGCCGGGCTGGCTGAGACCTTCAGCCTCAAGCCGGCGGCTGATGGCGCGAGATGGACGTAGCGCGCCTTGGTGATTCCGTGCCGCCCGAGCAGCGTGTCCCGGAGATGATCGAACAGGTCGACCAGCTCCGGTGCGTTCCGGTCGATAACCTCAGATTCGCGGATGTGCCGCATGGCGATTCCTCATGCCGTGATTTTTGGGGAAGGCCGGTAGCGCAACCTACGGGCGAAAGAAATCCGGAAAAATCACACTTTGAACGATTGACGATCCGCAAAATGCGGATACTGATGTGCTCCCGATGGTCGCGTGCGAGGAGAATGCCTGAATGACCGATCCCAACCTTGAGACGGCCTTGCGCCGGGCCGCCTTCTGGGCGCGCCGCGGCATGCCGCACACGGCCGCCGAACTGCTCGACGGAACCGACGGCGTTCTCAGGTACCGTCCCGAGCACCACGACCTGACAGCTTCGCTCCCCGGCGGAGAGCACGTGCGTGTGCAGCTGAGCCCAGCACGCCGGCGCG
>NZ_CALLYO010000163.1 GCF_937858865.1 uncultured Amaricoccus sp.
CGCCGGCCAGCACCACCCGGAGCGGCGGGCGGCGGCGCATCGCGGCGGCGAGCGCGGCGAAGCTGCGGATCACCATGGCAGCGGCTCCACCTCGGGGACGACCGGCCAGGGGCGGGCCGGCTCGATCCCGGCGAGGACGCGCGCGGCGCCGGCGGCGAGCGCTTCGCTCTCGTGGCTGCCGGGATAGACGTGGACCGGGGCGAGCCCGGCGCAGCGCGCGCGGAGCGCCGCGACGATCCGCTCCGACTGCGCCATGCCGCCGGTCAGGATCACCCCGTCGGGGCGGAAGTCGAGCACCGCAGCCATGGCGCCGATCGCCTTGCCGATCTGGTAGACCATCGCCTCCCAGACCAGCTTCGCCTTCGCGTCGCCCGCGTCGATCATCGCCTCGACCCGCCGCATGTCCTTGGTGCCGAGGTAGGCCCGCACGCCCCCCTCGCCGTAGAGGCGCCTCTTCAGCGCCTCCCTGGTGAAGCGGCCCGAGTAGCAGAGGTCGATCAGCGGCAGCGGCGGCAGGCCCCCGGCCCGCTCGGGCGAGAAGGGCGATATCTCCATCCGGTTCGAGCTCTCGACGATCCGCCCCCGCTTCAGCGCCGCGATCGAGATCCCGGCGCCCATGTGCGCGACGACGGCGTCGAGCTCGGCGAAGGGCTTGCCGAGCTCGCCCGCGAGCCGCCGGCCGCAGGCGCGGACGTTGAGCGCGTGGACGAAGGAGAAGCGCGGCAGGTCCGGGCAGCCCGAGACGCGCGCGACCGGCGGCAGCTCGTCGACCGACACCGGATCGACCACGAAGGCCGGGCAGCCGTGCGCGGCGGCCACCCGCCAGGTGAGCGGCGCGCCGAGGTTCGAGGCGTGGTGGTGGACCGGCGTGTGGAGCGCGAAGTCGACCAGCACCGCGTCGACCGCGATCACCCCGGCCGGCACCGGCGAGAGCATCCCCCCGCGCCCGGCCACGGCGGCGAGCGCGCCGCCCTCCGGCACATCGCCGAGGAACTTGAGGATCGCCTCGGTGCGGAAGTCGAGCTGGTCGGCGATGGCCGCGAAGCCCGCCATCGCCGCCTCCTCGTGCTCGATCGTCCGCTCGAGGAGCGGCCGGACCTCCCCGCCCCGCGCCTCGAAGAGGCCGAGGCGGGTGGTCGTCGTGCCGGGGTTGATCGTGAGGATGCGGCGCATCGGCGGACGCTCGCGTCAGAAGAAGGCCTGCAGCCCGGTAATCGCCCGCCCGAGGATCAGCGCGTGCACGTCGTGCGTGCCCTCGTAGGTATTGACCGTCTCGAGGTTCATCATGTGGCGCATCACCTGGAACTCCTCGGAGATGCCGTTGCCGCCGTGCATGTCGCGCGCCCAGCGGGCGATATCGAGCGCCTTGCCGCAGTTGTTGCGCTTGACGATCGAGATCATCTCCGGCGCCGCGTTCGCCTCGTCGAGCAGCCGCCCGACGCGCAGGCTCGCCTGCAGCCCGAGCGCGATCTCGGTCATCATGTTGGCGAGCTTGAGCTGGTGGAGCTGGGTCTGCGCCAGCGGCCGGCCGAACTGCCTGCGGTCGAGCCCGTACTGCCGCGCCGCGTGCAGGCACGCCTCGGCGGCGCCGAGCGCGCCCCAGCTGATGCCGTAGCGGGCGCGGTTCAGGCAGCCGAACGGCCCCTTCAGCCCCTCGACGCCCGGCAGCAGCGCCTCCTCGCCCACCTCGACGTCGGCCATCACGATCTCGCCGGTGATCGAGGCGCGCAAGCTGAGCTTGCCGCCGATCTTCGGCGCCGTGAGCCCCTTCGTCCCCTTGTCGAGCACGAAGCCGCGGATCTTGCCGCCATGCGCCTCCGACTTCGCCCAGACGACGAAGACGTCGGCGATCGGCGCGTTCGAGATCCACATCTTCGAGCCGTTCAGCACATAGCCCGAGGCCGTCCTGCGCGCGACCGTCTTCATCCCGGCCGGGTCGGAGCCGGCATCGGGCTCGGTCAGCCCGAAGCAGCCGATCCACTCGCCCGAGGCGAGCTTGGGCAGGTACTTCCTCCGCTGCTCCTCGCTGCCGTAGGCGTAGATCGGATACATGACGAGCGAGGACTGCACGCTCATCATCGAGCGATACCCCGAGTCGACCCGCTCGACCTCGCGGGCGATCAGCCCGTAGCTGACGTAGGAGGAGCCGAGCCCGCCGTACTCCTCCGGCACCGTGACGCCGAGCAGGCCCATCTCGCCCATCTCGCGGAAGATCGCCGGATCGGTCACCTCGTCGCGGAAGGCCGCCGTCACCCGCGGCTGCAGCCTGTCCTGCGCATAGGCGCGGGCGGCGTCGCGCAGCATCCGCTCCTCCTCGGTCAGCTGGTCCTCCAGCCGCAGCGGATCCTCCCAGTCGAACCGCCCGAGGTCGGGGGCGTCCTTCGCTTTCAGCGCCATCGTCGTTCCTCCTCTTTGCCCGCCTGCATACACCCCGCCCCCGGGCAGGAGAAGCGAAACGATCTTGTCAGTTCATGCGTTTCATGAATGAACTGGGGCATGCGGAGCAACTACACCCCGAGCATTCAGGAGCTGCGGGCACTGGTCGCCTGCGGGCGCCTCGGCTCGGCCTCGCGGGCGGCCGAGACGCTCCACCTCACCCAGAGCGCGGTCAGCCGGGCGGTCCGCTCGCTCGAGGACCGGCTCGGCGTGCGGCTCTTCCAGCGCATCCGCCAGCGGCTCGTCCTCTCCGACGCCGGCCGGGCGATGCTGCGCGACGCCGAGGCGCTCCTCGACAGCCTCGACGCCTCCGCCCGCATGGTCATGGCCTTCGGCGGCGGCGATCAGGTCCTGCGCCTCGCCGTGCTGCCGACCTTCGCCACCGCCTGGCTCATCCCGCGGCTCGCCGATTTCCATCGCCGCTGCCCCGAGGTCGCGATCGACGTCGCCGCCGCGCTGCACCCGGTCGACTTCCAGGACAGCCCGTTCGACGCCGCCCTGCAGCGGGCGGTGCTGGCGCGCGCCGGCACCACGGTCCTGCCGGTCCTGGAGGAGCGGCTCATCGTCGTTGCCGCCCCCTCGCTCGTCCCCGACACCATTCCGCCCCGCGACCAGCTCGCCCGCTACCCGCTCATCCAGCAGGCGACGCGCCCCCGCCTCTGGGCGGAATGGTTCGCCGCCGCCGACGCCGGGCCGGTCGAGCGGCTGCGCGGCCCCCGCTTCCAGCATTTCGACATGGTGATCGCGGCCGCCCGCGCCGGCCTCGGGCTCGGGCTCGTCCCCGACATCTTCGTGCACCGCGACCTCGCCGCCGGCGTGCTCCGCCGCCTCGACGGCCTCGAGCTCGCCGGCCCCTCGCCCTACGCGCTCATCTACCCGGCGGCCCGCCCGATGAGCGCGCCGCTCCGGCTCTTCGCCGACTGGCTGCGCGCGGTCGAGTGATATGATACGCGATCGCTTCGTTGCCCTCTTGCACGGGCACCGCTCGCGATGAGCACGGCCTGCGCCTGCCTGCGGGCCGGCGCACCTCGG
>NZ_CALLYO010000164.1 GCF_937858865.1 uncultured Amaricoccus sp.
CGGATCGCAACTGGTATCCGGCCCCGCTCACCTCGGGCATTCCGGCGAAGGCCAGGGTGATCACCGCCTTCTGGCGCGCGCTCAAGCGCTCCTTCCACTTGTCGATCCCGGTCGGATCGGGGTCGCGCCGGAACGAGGCCGGGTCGTACCAGATCGCGGCCTGGACGAGCGCCCGCTCGCCGGGATGCCGGAGGCTGGCGGGGTTGAGCATGGCGGCGGTCCAGGGCACGCCGAGGAAGTCGCAGATGGCCCGGGTCTCCGCCTCGGGATCCGTCACCAGCGCCTCGTAGCGCAGCGCGAGCACGCGTCCGGGCGCCTCCGCCGCCGCGGCGCACGCCGCCCGGAAATAGCGCTGCACGTAGGTGACGGCGGCCGGGAGGCTACGCGTCCAGGGCTGGGTGAGCTGCCGCTGCGCGGCGGCGCGCGTGCCCACATCGAGCATCGAGGCGATGACCGCGCGCGGATCGCGCAGCACGAAGATGCAGCGCGCCGCCGGGAAGAGCTCCAGGAGCTCGCGGAACACCAGCGCGTTCGACGGCGTCTTCTCGCTCAGGTACGGCGCGCCGTGCCGGTCGGCGAGCGGCAGCAACAGATCCTCGATCAGCTGCGCGGTCAGCCGGTCCACCTCCGGCACCGAGGCGAAAGCGTCGATCACCCCCCCGTCGATGCCTTGCCGCAGCCGGTTGCGGAGCTCGACGATACGCTCGAGGTTCAGGAACTCCGGCGCCCCGAGGATCGCGGGGTGACAGTCGAGCATGTTCTGCACCAGCGTGGTGCCCGAGCGCGGCGCCCCGCCGACGAAGATGAACCGCTGGCCCCGCGTTCCCTCTTCCAGAGCGGGATCCTGCTCGAGACGTCCTGCCGGCCGCATGGCCCCCTCCGTGGCACCCGCCGCGAGAATAGGCCGGGGCCGCGCCGGGGCGCAAGCGCGGCGGGCGCTTCCCGAGTGGGCCCGCGGTCATGCCGCGCCCCGGGCAGACCGCGCCGAAGATGCAGGCGGCGCCCGTGGACGGGCTTTCCGCTTCGCCCGGATCGGGGCGAGCCTGTCTCTGGCCGACCCGTGCCTCGTCCTGGAGCCCGGATTTCCAGAGGCTTGTCGGCCAGCCGCGGGGAGCGCGGCGGCTACCGCCTCGGGAAAGCTCTTCGAAGCCCTCCCGGACCCCGGGACCGGTCTTCGGATGCCGCAGGCGGAAAATCGCCGATAGCCGAGTGCTGCCAGCCCCTTGCCCGCCGTCCGGGCGTGCACCTCCACCCAGGACGCCGAAGCGATCCGCGGCCGGAGCGGCTCATCCGAATCCCGGCGGCGTCGCGCGCGCCGCGACGTTTACCAACCCTGCGACGGGATGCTTCACCAGCAACATCAACGTGCTAGTCGGTCGGGCACGCCTGCCCTGCCTCGCCGTCCCGGATGCGCTGGCTGATCACAGGCCTGCCGGTTGACCATCCCTCCGGTGTGCGCAACAACCTGTGTCCGCCGCTCTCTCGCGAGGCCGAATTGAAGTCGCCCGTTGCCGGTCCTTCCCGAACGCCCTCCCATCGCGCCCCGGTCGCGGCCTGCTCCAGCGACCTCCGCGATGGCCGGTCGCGCCGGGAGGGAAAAGCGCGATGATCTTCGACGTCGAAACCAACGAGCGCTCAGCCTTCGCCCGGCCCTTCGACGTCTGCGTGATCGGCTCGGGGCCGGCGGGGATCACGCTGGCGCGCCGGCTCGCCGGCCGCGGCCTCGACGTCGCGCTGATGGAGGGCGGCGGCCTCGAATGGTCCGAGGAGTCGCAGGCCGTCTATGCGGGCGAGAGTGTCGGACTCTCCTCCCCCGATCTCGACATCGCGCGCGTGCGCTGCCTCGGCGGCTCGTCCGGTCACTGGAACGGACTCTGCCGCGCCTTCGAGGCGGCGGACATGCGGCCGCGGCCGCAGAACCCGCTGAGCGGCTGGCCGATCACCCGGGCCGACCTCGACCCCTACCAGGCCGAGGTCGCCGAGATCCTCGACCTGGTCCCGGCTTCCGACGACGTCCCGCCGGCAAACCCTGACCCGCCCCAGGACGGCTTCCGCCAGGTCTGGTACTGGCGCAGCGCCCCGACCCGGTTCGGCGAGAAGTATCTCGACGAGTTCAAGCGCACGGAGCGGATCGCGCTCGGGGTCCAGGCGAACCTCGTCGACCTCAGGCTCGACGATGACCTGACCCGCGTCACCGGGGCGGTCTTCCGCGGCTACGCCGCCGACGATCCCGGCTTCACCGTCCGGGCACGCCACTACTGCCTCTGCACCGGGGGCTACGAGAACCCTCGGCTCCTGCTCAACTTCACGAGCCAGATCCCGGCCGGCATCGGCAATCAGAACGACCTCGTCGGCCGGTATTTCTGCGATCACCTGCGAATGCAGGTGGGCGAGGTGCTCTTCAGCGCGACCCCGGAGGCCGAGGTCCGCTATTTCACCCCCACCGAGGAGTTCCTCGCCGAGCACCGGACGCTGAATATCGTCCTGCACCTCGACCACTACCGCCGGAAGGCGCTGTCGCTTCCCGAGGAGCTGATGCGCAGCACGCAGTGCGCCGTGCCCTTCGTGGAACGGCTCGTCGAGGCGATGACCGGCGATGCGCTGCAATGCGACCGGGGCGGCCTTGAGGACTGGCTCGCCAGCCGCGACTCGGTGGCGAACCCCTGGGGCCGGGTCGTGGTCAACAGCGAGCAGGCGCTCAACCCGGAGAGCCGGGTCACCCTGGCCGAAACCAGGGACGCCTTCGGCCTGCAGCGCATCCGGCTGAACTGGCAGACCCGGGAGATCGACACCCGCACCCTCCAGGACACGACACTCGCCTTCGCGGCACATCTCGCCGAGCGGAACGTCGGCCGGGCGCGCCTCTACGACTCCATTCTCGGCGCCCAGCCGCTCCTGGCGGCAGTGGCGGACGGGCAGCAAGTGAGCGGATGGCACCACATGTGCACCACCCGCATGAGCGACGACCCCAAGACCGGGGTCGTCGACCGCAACTGCCGGGTGCACGGGATCGCCAACCTCCACGTCGGCGGCTCGAGCGTCTTCTCGACCCCCGGCTTCCAGAACCCGACCTACACCATCGTCCAGCTCGCGCTCCGGCTCGGCGACCA
>NZ_CALLYO010000165.1 GCF_937858865.1 uncultured Amaricoccus sp.
CGAGGCGGTGGGCGACCGGGCCGACATCCTCTTCGGCACCCACGGCCAGTTCACCGCCTCGGGCGCCATCCGCCTCGCCCGCCGCATCGCGCCCTTCGACCCGCTCTGGTTCGAGGAGCCGGTGCCGCCCGACGCGCCGCTCGACCTCGCCCGCGTCGCCGCCGCCTCGCCGGTCCCGATCGCCTGCGGCGAGCGGCTGACCACCAAGGCCGAGTTCGCCACCCTGCTGCGCGCCGGCGGCGTCGGCGTGCTGCAGCCGAGCCTCGGCCGGGTCGGCGGCCTCCTCGAGGCGCGCAAGGTCGCCATCCTCGCCGAAGGCTTCGGCGTCCAGGTGGCCCCGCACCTCTACGCCGGCCCGATCGCCTGGGCGGCCGCGGTCCAGCTCGCTTTCTCCATCCCGAACTTCCTGCTGCTCGAGACGATCGGCACCGGCGACGGCTTCCACGCCGACCTGCTGACCCGCCCGATCCGCTGGGAGGCAGGTTACGTGCTCGCCCCGGAGGCCCCCGGCCTCGGCGTCGAGATCGACGAGGCCGTCGCCCGCGCCCATCCCTGGACCGGCGAGCGGCTGCATCTCGAGATGAGCCCCGCCCCGCACGAGCCGGGCGCCCCGCCCTTCGCCGGCGGCTGAGGCGCGTTAACGATGATTTCAATCCGGTTAACGGTGGAAGATTGTGAAGCAAAAACAATGCCGTACCCAAGCGGGCACGCGTGCCCACCCCGCGCCCCCGCGATGGCATTCCCCGCCAGAACTCCGGCGCCCTGACGACCGCGCGCACGAATCGCCGTAGGCCTTCCCCCGAACGGTTCCGACGCTACCCCGTCCCGGCGGGCGGTCGGCGCCGGATGCAGCGGAAGCCGATGTGGCTGGTGCCGGTGTCGACCATCTGGGCGTGGCGGGCAGCCGGGCGGTAGCGGCGGCAGTAGGAGGGGGCGCAGAGGAAGGAGCCGCCCTTGACGACGCGCCGGGGAATGCGGATCCGGGGCTGCGCCGGATCGTAGCTCCCCTCCCGGTCGGGCCCGCGCGGATTGTCGGCGGCGCAGCAACCCGGCTTCTCCGGCTCGGCGGCGGCGTGCTTCGGCGCGTACCAGTCGGTCGTCCATTCCCAGACGTTGCCGCAGACCTCGTAGAGGCCGTAGCCGTTCGGCGGGAAGGACTTGACCGGGCAGGTGCCCGGCCAGCCGTCCTCGGCGGTATTCTGCCAGGGGAAGGCGCCCTGCCAGGTGTTGGCGACGTGCCGGCCGCGCGGGACGAGTTCGTCGCCCCAGGCGAACTCCTTGCCCTCGAGGCCGCCGCGAGCGGCGAATTCCCATTCCGCCTCGGTGGGGAGCTCCTTGCCGGCCCAGGTGGCGAAGGCCTGGGCGTCATCGAAGGCGACGTGGACGACCGGATGGTCCTTGCGGCCCTTGATCGCGCTGCCCGGGCCCTCCGGATGCCGCCAGCAGGCGCCCGACACCCAGCGCCACCAGTTGCGGAAGTCGCGGGTATCGACGGGGCCGGGCGTCATGTGGAAGACGACGCTGCCCGGCAGGAGATCCTGCGGCGCCGCACCGGGATAGGCGGCCGGGTCGAGCGGGCGCTCGGCGACCGTGACGTAGCCGGTCGCGGCGACGAAGGCGGCGAACTGGCGGTTGGTGACCGTGGTCTCGTCCATCTCGAAGGGCGCGACGCGGACGGGGTGCGCCGGCGCCTCCTCCGGGTAGTGATGGTCCGACCCCATCAGGAACGCGCCGCCGGGGATGCGGCGCATCGCGGGGGCGGCGGTCACCGCCTTGGCCGTCGCGCGTCGGGGATGGCTCTGCCGGTTCATGGCTTCTCGAAGGGATGGGCGGCCTTCCGGTCGCGGTCCATGCGGCCGAGAGCCTATGGCCGAAATCGCCGGAGGTCCATACCGGCCGGCCGGCGTGCTCAGGTCCTGAGCACGCGGTAGATCGCCGGGATGACGAGGACGGTGAGCAGCGTCGAGGAGGCGAGGCCGAAGAGGAGCGAGATGGCGAGGCCCTGGAAGATCGGGTCGGCGAGGATGACGGCGGCGCCGATCATCGCGGCGAGCGCGGTCAGGAGGATCGGCTTGAAGCGGATCGCGCCGGCCTCGATCAGGATCGCCGCCAGCGGCCGGCCGGCGGGATCGGCGTGGCGGATGAAGTCGACGAGCAGGATCGAGTTCCGCACGATGATGCCGGCGAGCGCGATGAAGCCGATCATCGAGGTGGCGGTGAAGGGCGCGGCGAAGAGCCAGTGGCCGCCGAGGATGCCGATGAAGGTGAGCGGGATCGGCGTCAGGATGACGAGCGGCAGCCGGAAGGAGCCGAACTGGGCGACGACGAGGATGTAGATGCCGAGGAGGGCAACCATGAAGGCGGCGCCCATGTCGCGGAAGGTAACCCAGGTCACTTCCCACTCGCCATCCCAGAGGAGGGTCGGGAGGCTCTCGTCCTCGGGCTGGCCGT
>NZ_CALLYO010000166.1 GCF_937858865.1 uncultured Amaricoccus sp.
GGTCGAGAGCGCCAACGACGCCCGCGCGGCGCTGGCGCGCGGCGAGACGCTGACGCCGGAGATGCAGCAGGCCATGGCGGGCTGGCCGGGCTGGATGCCCTCGCGCCTCGTCAACCTCGGCCTCGACCTGCGGGGCGGGGCGCACGTGCTGGTGCAGGTGCAGGTGCAGGAGGTGCACGCCGAGCAGCTCGAGGGGCTCTGGCCGGAGCTGCGCGACCGCCTGCGCGACCTGCGCGACCAGGTGGGCACGGTGCGGCGGCTCGACGCCGGGCCGGAGGAGCTGCGCATCCGCATCAGCGACCCGGCCGGGATGCAGGCGGCGCTGGCCGCGGCGAACGAGGTGGCCAAGCCCGTCTTCTCGATCACCGGCTCGACCGCGCGCGAGTTCGAGGTCAGGGCGGACGGCGACCAGCTGGTGGTGACGCTCACCGACGCGCAGAAGACCGCGCTCGACCAGCGCACCATGCAGCAGAGCCTCGAGATCGTCCGCCGGCGCGTCGACGAGGCGGGGACGCGCGAGCCCTCGATCCAGCGCCAGGGGGCGGACCGGATCCTGGTGCAGGTGCCGGGCGTCGGCTCGGCCGAGGAGCTCCTGCAGATCATCGGCAAGACGGCGCGGCTCTCCTTCCACGGCGTCGCCAACCGCACCTCGGACCCCAACGTCAGGCCGGGGCTCGACGAGATGGTGCTGCCGTCGATGGACGAGCCGGGCATCTTCTACGTGGTCGAGCGGCGGTCGGTGGTGACGGGCGAGCAGCTGGTCGACAGCCAGCCCTCGTTCGACCAGAACGGGCGGCCGGCCGTCACCTTCCGCTTCAACCCCTCGGGCGGCGCGGCCTTCGGCAAGTATACCGCCGAGCACATCGGCAGCCCCTTCGCCATCGTGCTCGACAACCAGGTGATCTCGGCGCCGGTCATCCAGGCGCATATCGCCGGCGGGACCGGGATCATCACCGGCAACTTCAGCGTCGAGGACTCGACCCGCCTCGCCATCCTGCTGCGCGCCGGCGCGCTGCCGGCGGAGATCGTCGTGCTCGAACAGCGCACGGTCGGGCCGGAGCTCGGCGCCGACTCGATCCGCTCGGGCACCGTCGCGACGCTGGTCGCCTTCGCCGGCATCATCGGCTTCATGGTCTTCATCTACGGCTTCTTCGGCATCATCGCCTCGATCGCGCTGGTGATGAACATGGTGCTGACCATCGCGCTCCTCAGCATGCTCGGGGCGACGCTGACCATGCCGGGCATCGCCGGCCTCGTGCTCGGCCTCGGCATGGCGGTGGACGCGAACGTGCTGATCTACGAGCGTATCCGCGAGGAGCTGCGCACCGCGCGCGGGCCGGCGCGGGCGATCGACCTCGGCTTCGAGAAGGCCTTCTCGCCGATCCTCGACGGCAACGTCACGACGCTGATCGTCGCGATCATCCTCTACCTGATGGGCTCGGGACCGGTGAAGGGCTTCGGCATCACGCTCGCCTTCGGCCTCATCTGCTCGATGTTCACGGCGATCTCGCTGTCGCGGCTCCTGATCGCCATGTGGTTCGACCGGCGGCGTCCGAAGACGCTGGCCATCTGAGGAGACGGGCATGAGCCACCGGATGCTCTCCGAGGTTCCGAACTTCGACTTCTTCAAGCCGATGAAGTTCTGGCTGGCGGTGTCGATCCTCGGCGTCGTGCTCACCTTCGCCGTCCTGCCGATCCGCGGGCTGAACTACGGCGTCGACTTCCTCGGCGGCACGCTGATCCTCGCCGAGTTCCCCGAGCATCGCGACGTCGGCACCTACCGCGCGGCGCTCTCCGCGCTCGACGTCGGCGAGCCGACGGTGACCGAGGCCTCGGGCGGCTCGGGCGGGCAGGTGATCCTGATGCGGGTCGGCAACCCGGAGAACGCCGGCGACACCGCCGCCCCGGTCGCGGACCAGGTGCGCGCGGCGCTCGACGCCGAGTTCCCCGGGGTCAGGTACCTGCAGATCGACCAGGTCGGCGGCAAGGTGTCGGACGAGCTGGTCTTCACCGGCCTGCTCGCGGTCGGCCTCTCGCTCCTCGCCATCATGGTCTACGTCTGGCTCCGCTTCGAGTGGCAGTTCGCCATCGGCGCGGTGGTCTCGCTCTTCCACGACGCGATCGTCGTGGTCGGCGTCTTCTCCCTCTTCCAGCTCCAGTTCGACCTCAACATCGTCGCGGCGCTGCTCACCATCATCGGCTACTCGATCAACGACACCGTGGTGGTCTTCGACCGGGTGCGCGAGAACCTGCGCAAATACAAGAAGATGCCGCTGCGCGAGGTCCTGAACCTCTCGCTGAACGAGACGCTCAGCCGGACGATGATGACGATCTTCACCGTGCTGATCGCGGTCGTGTCGCTGCTCGTCTTCGGCGGGCCGGTCACCTTCGGCTTCGCTTTGGCGACGACGATCGGCCTCGTCGTCGGCACCTATTCCTCGATCTGGGTGGCGAGCGCCATCGTGCTCCGGCTCGGGGTCAAGCGCGAGTGGTCGACCAAGGGCGAGGGCAAGGCCGGCACGCAGTTCGGCAGCAGCAAGGCCTGAGCCGTTGCGCACCACCGAGGTCGACTACGAGGGGCGGCTGCCGGTGGACAGCTACGGCGCCGGCGGCTTCCGCGTCGCGGGCGCGGTGCACATGGGGCCGCTCGCGCTCGTGCCCGAGGGGGTGGTGGACTGGCCCGGCCTGCCCGATCTCGCGCCCTTCCTGGAACGGGTGTCGGAGTTCGACGTTCTGCTGGTGGGCATGGGGGCGCTGATGGCCCCGCCCCCGGACGGATTCGCCGCTGCGCGCGCCGCGCTCGAGGCGGCAGGCGCCGGGGTCGAGATCATGGCGACGCCCTCCGCCTGCCGCACCTACAACGTGCTTCTCGCCGAGGGGCGCCGGGTGGCGGCGGCCCTGATGCCGATTTGACGAGCCCTCCGGCAGGGGCGCATAAGGGGGCGGACAGCGGGGCGGCGAGGCCGCCCGGCACGGGTTTCACCACACGGGTTTCACAGCAACCGCAAGCGAGGAGCGCACCATGGCTTTCGAACTTCCCGACCTCCCCTATCCGCACGACGCGCTCGCCGGATCCGGCATGTCGAAGGAGACGCTCGAGTTCCATCACGACATCCACCACAAGGCCTATGTCGACAACGGCAACAAGCTGATTGCCGGCACCGAGTGGGAGGGCAAGAGCGTCGAGGAGATCGTGAAGGGCACCTACCAGAAGGGTGCGGTGGCCCAGAACGGCATCTTCAACAACGCCTCCCAGCACTGGAACCACACCCACTTCTGGCAGTGGATGAGCCCAAAGCCGGTGGCGATCCCCGGCGCGCTGGAGAAGGCGCTGAAGGAGGCCTTCGGCTCGGTCGACAAGTTCAAGGAGGAGTTCGCCGCCGCCGGCGCCGGCCAGTTCGGCTCGGGCTGGGCGTGGCTCGTCAAGGACGGCGGCGCGCTGAAGGTGACCAAGACCGAGAACGGGGTGAACCCGCTCTGCTTCGGCCAGACCGCGCTCCTCGGCTGCGACGTGTGGGAGCATTCCTACTACATCGACTACCGCAACAAGCGGCCGGCCTATCTCACCAACTTCCTCGACAAGCTGGTGAACTGGGAGAACGTCGCCTCGCGGCTCTGAGCCGCCTCCGCGCCCTACCCCACGAAAGAATTACTGTGGGGTAGGCTCGCGGCGCGCCTCGGGGATGCCCGAGACGCGCCGTCCTCGAGGCGGTGACGCCCTAGCCGGCCTCCGCGATCACCCGGGTGAGGCTGGCGGTCGCCGGGTAGAGCGGGATGAGGCAGGCCTGCAGCGCGTGGTAGATGTCGGCCTTGCCCGGGAAGAGGGTGAAGGCCGGCGTCAGGTCCTCGGCGCATTCCTCCTGCCAGCCGCCATGGCGGCGGTCGAGGAAGGCGCGGGACACGACTCCCCAGAGCCGGCGGTAGTCGGCCTCGGCGCCGGCCGCGGGGACGTGGGCGTTGAGGAAGTGCGCCGCGCCGATCCCCTCGCAGTGCGGCCACCAGAGCTTCATGCGGCGGAGCGGGCGGTCCTCCCAGTCGAGCGTGTAGAAGAGCCCGCCGTGCGCCTCGTCCCAGCCGAGCGCCATCGCCCGCTCGAAGAGCGCCGCCGCCGCGCCAGGCAGCCAGTCGAGCCGCCTGCCGCCCAGGCACCAGAGCTGCAGCAGCAGCCGCGACCATTCGAGCGCGTGGCCGGGCGTGGTGCCGGCGGGGCGGAACATCTCGTTGCCCTGGTAGCCGCGGTCGACCTGCCAGTCCTCGGTGTAATGCTCGGGCACCCGCCAGCCGGCCGCGCCGGCGGAGCGGCGGATGACGAGGTCGGCGATCGACTCCGCCCGGTCGAGGTAGAGGCGCTCGCCGGTCGCCTCGAAGGCGGCCATCAGCGCCTCGGTCAGGTGCATGTTGGCGTTCTGCCCGCGGTAGCCGGGCACCGGCGTCCAGTCGGGGCCGAACTCCTCCGCGCTCGCCCCGTGCGCGGGCTCCCAGAAGCGGGTGTCGATCACCTCCGAGATGTCGGCGAGCATCGGCGCCGCGAGCGGGTGGCCGACGGTCGTCGCCGAGGCGGCGGCGAGCAGCACGAAGGCGTGGCCGTAGGCCTGCCTGGCGGCGTCGACCGGCCCCGCGTCGTCCACCGACCAGAAGTAGCCGCCGCGCGCCGCGTCGCGGTGGCGCCGCCAGAGGAACTCCATCGCGTGGTCGACGATCTCGGGCGCCCCGGGACGGCCGAGCAGCGTCCCGATGGCGAAGCAGTGCGCCATGCGGGCCGTCGCGTGGATCGGGCGGACCGGGTTGTCGGCGAGCGGCTCGCCGCGGCGGTCGAGCTCGGAGAAGCCGCCGCGCGGGTTCGGCGTGCGCTCGAAGAGCGCGAAGAGCTCGTCGGCGCGGTCGGCGAGCCAGGCGCGGTGGGCCGGGCGGCTCGCCCAGTCCCCGAGGGCGGCGTCGGGCGTGACCTGGCTCATCGGGGCGCTCTCCGCTTGCGTCTTCGGCCTGCCAGCCTTGCCGCCGTCCGCCGCCTCGCGCAAGGTGCCGCGTCGGGCAGGAGGCGATGGAGTGACCGAGGAGCGCAAGGGGGTTCTCGCCATCGTCGCGACGGCGACGATCTGGGGGCTCTCCAGCATCTACTACAAGGCGCTCGCCGAGGTGCCGCCGCTCGAGATGCTGAGCCATCGCACGGTCTGGAGCGTGGTCTTCTTCCTCGCCGTCCTGGCGGCGCAGCGGCGCGTGCGCGAGGCGGTGCGCAGCCTGGCGAGGCCGGCGGTCCGGCTGCCGCTCCTCGCCAGCGCGGTGATGATCGCGGTGAACTGGCTCCTCTTCATCGTGGCGATCCAGCAGGGGCGCGCGCTGGAGGCGAGCCTCGGCTACTACATCTTCCCGCTCCTGGCGGTGGCGCTCGGCTTCCTCGTCCTCGGCGAGCGCTTCACGCCGCGGCAGTCGGCGGCGATCGGGCTCGCCGCGCTTGCCGTCGTGGTGCTGACGGTCGGGACGGGCACGGTTCCCTGGCTGGCGCTCGCCATCGCCGGGAGCTTCGGGATCTACGGCGTCATCAAGACGCGGGTGCCGCTCGGGCCCATGGTCAGCGTCTTCGCCGAGACGCTGGTGCTGCTGCCGCTCGCCCTCGCCTGGCTGGCCGGGCTGCATGCGGGCGCCTGGAGCGATCTCGGCGGGCGGGCCGGGGGCCACTTCGGGCACGGGCTCGGGATGAGCGCGGCGCTCGCCTTCGCCGGGCCGCTGACCGGCGGGCCGCTGGTGCTCTTCGCCTATGCCGCGCGCCGGATCCCCTATGCCACCGTCGGGCTCACCCTCTACTGGAACCCGACGCTGCAGTTCGCCGTGGCGGTCGCCCTCTTCGGCGAACCCTTCTCGGTCTGGCACGCCGCCGCCTTCGCGCTCATCTGGTCCGGGCTCGCGCTCTATTCCTGGGGCAGCTGGCGGCGGGCGTGAGGCGCGTTAACGAAGGTTTCCATCTGGTTGACGGAGAAGGAGATTATCCAGCAAATACAACGACGGGGTAGGGTGGGCACGCGTGCCCACCCCGTGCCCGGCGGAGCGGTTTCACCCGATCGGCAGGGCGGCGAGCCTCCCCATCAGCTCGGGCACGCTGTCGCAGGGCTCGAGATAGCCGAGGACCTCCGCCGGCGCGAAGCCCTCGGCCACGATGTGGACGAGGAGGGCGAGGAGCGGGTTCCAGTAGCCGTTCACGTTGAGCAGGTAGACGTGCTTGTCGTGCAGCCCGAGCTGGCGCCAGGTCAGCACCTCGAAGAGTTCGTCGAGGCTCCCGCCCCCGCCCGGCAGCGTCACGATCGCGTCGGCGTTCATGAACATGACCTTCTTGCGCTCGTGCATGGTCTCGGTGACCACCACCCGCGTCAGGTCGCGCGCCCCGCGCTCGCGGCCGACGAGGTGCGCCGGCACGACGCCGAGCGTCTCCCCGCCGGCGGCGATCGCGGCGCTCGCCAGCACCCCCATCAGCCCGACGTCCCCCGCGCCGTAGACGAGGCGCAGCCCCGCCCCGGCCAGCGCCGTCCCGAGCTCGGCCGCCGCGGCGGCATGGGCCGGATCGTTGCCGCGGCGCGAGCCGCAGAAGACGCAGACCGAGCGGGTGAGGAGAAGGCGCATGGACAGGCTCCTGACTTCGCTGCAACTTCATGTCGCAGTCGTTTTGTGACAATCTAGGCGGTAGCAGGTCGCCGCGTCGGACGCGAGCGCCAGGACCGCGAAGGCACCGGGCGGCGGACCGGGAGGACACGAGGATGGCCGAAGGATCGCCGCAGCGGAAGAGGATCGCCCTCCTCGTGCTGCTCCCGCTCGCCGCGATCGGGCTGCTCTACGCCGCGAGCCGCAGCCGCCCGCCGGAGACGCCGCCCGCGCCGGAGCCGACCGCAGCGGCGGTTCGCGCCCCCACGGCACCCGCGCCGGCAGAGACGCCGCCGGATGTCGCGGCGGCCGAACCGGAGGTGCCCGGCTTCGACGTGGTGCGGGTGGAGCCGGACGGCTCCGCCGCGGTGGTGGGGACCGCCGAGCCCGGCGCCAGGGTGACGATCTACGCCGACGAGGCGCCGCTCGCCGAGGCCGAGGCGGACGCCGACGGCAACTTCGTGGCGATCTTCCGGGTCGACCCCGCGGAAGAGCCGCGCGCGCTCACCCTCGGCGCCGTGGCGCCCGGCGGCGCGACCTCGACCTCCGAGGACATGGTGATGCTCCTCCCGCCGGCGCCCGGTACGGCCGAGCCCGAGGCGCAGCCCGCGCCCGAGACCGAGTCTGCCGCCGCGCCGGGAGAGGAGCCGGAACCGGTCGCGCCGGCCCCCGTGGTCCTGCCCGAGGCGGGCGCGGCCCCGGAGGTGGCGGCGACGGTCATCCTCCGCCGCGACGAGGTCGAGGTGACGCCTGCCCCGCCCGATGCCTCCGGCCGGCGGCCGGTGACGCTCGGGGCCGTCTCCTACGGCGAGACGGGCGAGGTGTCGCTCGCCGGGGCCGGCACCGCCGGGGCGATGGTGCGCGCCTATGTGGACGACGGCTTCGTCGGCGAGGCGCAGGTGGCGCCCGACGGGCGCTGGCGGATGCAGCTCGCCGGCCTCGCCGAGGGCATCTACCGGCTGCGGGTCGACCTCCTCGCCGCCGACGGTCGGGTGGCGAGCCGGGTCGAGACGCCGTTCCAGCGCGACTATCCGCCGCCCCCGCCGCCGCGGCCGGGCGCCCCCCGGCCGGGTGCCGTCCCGGGCAGCGTCGCGATCACCGTGCAGCCGGGCAGCAACCTCTGGACGCTCGCGCGCATCCACTACGGCTCGGGGGTGCGCTACACGCAGATCTTCACCGCCAACCGCGACCAGATCCGCGACCCCGATCTCATCTATCCCGGGCAGATCTTCACCATCCCCGAGCCGACCGCGACGGAATAGCCCGGCCGGCTTCGGTCTTGGCACCGGGGGGGCCGGACGGTATGACGGCGCGACGGACATGCCGGAGACGCGCGCTTGCACAACAATGATTCCTTCATCGAAGAGGTGAGCGAGGAGGTCCGGCGCGACAGGTTCTACGCCTGGCTCCGCCGCTGGCGCTGGCTGCTGATCGCGCTCGTGGTGCTGATCGTCGGGGCGGCGGCGGTGAACGAGTGGCGCAAGCTGCACTGGGCCTCGCGCTCGCAGACGGCGGGCGATGCCTTCCGCGCCGCCTACGGCGAGACCGACGCCGCGGCGCGGGCGGCCGCCTTCGGCGGTCTCGCCGCCTCCAACGCGCGGGCGGCGGTGCTGGCGAAGCTGGCCGAGGCCGGCGCGAAGGCCGAGGCGGGCGACACCGAAGGCGCGGCGGCCCTCCTCGCCGAGGTGGCGGGCGACGGCGCGGCGGGCGAGCTCTACCGCGCGCTCGCCTCGCTGCAGCGGGTGATGCTGCTCGGCAATGCGATGGCCGCCTCGGAGCGGCAGGCGACGCTCGAGCTCCTCACCAACCCCGGCGCACCCTTCCGGCCGCTGGCGCTCGAGCAGCGGGCGCTGATGCATCTCGATGCCGGCGACAAGGCGGCGGCGATCGCCTACCTCGGCGAGGCGCTGGCCGAGCCCGGCGCCAGCGAGGCGTTGCGCACGCGCGCGCGCCAGCTCATCGTCGCCTCGGGCGGCACGGTGCCGGCGCCGGCACCGGTCGCGGCCGGCGGATGAGGGGGCGTCCGATGTCGCCGCGCCCCTCCCTCGGCCTCGCGCTCGCCCTGTCGGTGGCGCTGGCGGGTTGCGCCGCGCGCGACCCGATCCTACCCGGCGAGCGCATCCCGGTGCGGGCGGAGGATGCGCCGATCGCCGGCGGCAGCCGCACGGCGCTCGGCCTGCCGGCGCCGGTGATGAACGCCGAATGGACCCACCGCAACGGCGCCGCGCGCGGGCGGCTGGTCAACCCGGCGCTCCGCCCGGTGCCGCAGCTCGTCTGGTCGGTCGACATCGGCCAGGGCGACGCCAAGCGGCGGCGGCTGATCACCGGGCCGATCGTCGCCGGCGGGCTCGTCTTCACGCTCGACGCGGCCGGCCAGGTGACGGCGGTGACGCGGTCGGGCCAGATCGCCTGGACCCGCAGCCTCGTCCCGGACGGCGGCGTGCCGGACGGCGGCACCGGCGGCGGCTTCGCCGCGGCGGGGGGCGTTCTCTACGTCACCACCGGCTTCGGCGAGGTCTGGGCGCTCGACCCGCGCAGCGGCGGGACCATCTGGCAGCGGACGCTCGAGGCGCCGGTGCGCGCCGCGCCGGCGGTGGCCGACGGGCGGGTGATCGTGGTGCAGCGCGACGACACCGCCTATGCGCTCGACGCGCGCTCGGGCGGCATCCTCTGGCGGGTGCAGGGCGTCGGCGGCCCCGGCCTCCTCGGCGGGGCGAGCCCGGCGATCGAGGGCCAGCTCGCGGTCGTCCCCTTCGCCTCGGGCGAGGTGCTGGGGGTGCTGGCGCGCAACGGCCTCACCGTCTGGGGGACGGCGGTGACCGGCGGACGGCCGCAGGTGGCGCGCAACAACATCACCGACATCAGCGGCGATCCGGTCATCGACGGCGAGGTGGTCTATGCCTCGAACCAGGCCGGGCGCACCATCCGGGTCGACGCGCGCACCGGCGAGCGGGCCTGGACCATCGCCGAGGGCTCCTACGGGCCGGCTTGGCCGGCGGGCGGCTCGGTCTTCCTGCTCTCGGACGAGGCGGCGCTGGTCAGGGCCGACGCGGCGACGGGCGAGCTGCTCTGGCAGGTGCAGCTGCCCGAGCTCTTCCCCCACCGGGGCTTCTTCGGTCGCGGCAAGCCGTTCAAGGCCGTGGCCTACCACGGGCCGGTGCTGGCCGGCGGGCGGCTCTGGGTGGCCGGGGCGGACGGCCTGCTGCGGGCCTTCAACCCGGCGAACGGGGCGCCGCTCGCCGAGCTGCCGCTGCCGGGCGGCGCCGCGGCGCTGCCGGCGGTCGCGGGCGGGATCATGTACATCGTCACCCAGGACGGGAAGCTTCTCGCTTTCCAATGACCGCCGGAGCCGGTAGGGACGGGCCATGTCCTTCAAGCTCGCCATCGTCGGCCGCCCGAACGTGGGCAAGTCGACCCTCTTCAACCGCCTGGTCGGCCGGCGCCTGGCGCTGGTCGACGACCAGCCGGGGGTGACGCGCGACCTGCGCGAGGGGGCGGGCCGGCTCGGGGCGCTGCGCTTCACCGTCATCGACACCGCCGGGCTCGAGGAGGCGACGGACGCGAGCCTGGCCGGACGGATGCGCGCGCTGACCGAGCGGGCGGTGGACGCGGCCGATCTCTGCCTCTTCCTGATCGACGCCCGCGCCGGGGTGACGGCGCTCGACCGCACGCTGGCCGAGCTGCTGCGGCGGCGGGCGCCGCGGGTGATCCTCGTCGCCAACAAGGCCGAGGGGCGCGCGGCGGACGCCGGGTTGATCGAGGCCTGGGAGCTCGGCCTCGGCGAGCCGGTCGCCCTCTCGGCCGAGCACGGGATCGGCATGGACGACCTCCTGCGCGCGCTCGAGCCGGTGGCGGCGGAATTTCCCGACGCGGCGGCGGTGGTCGAGGTGCCGGACGAGATCGACGACAGCGTCGACGAGGCGGGCGAGGGCCCGCCGCTGCCGCCCG
>NZ_CALLYO010000167.1 GCF_937858865.1 uncultured Amaricoccus sp.
ACCGGCACGATGTCGTGCCAGGCGTCGTACATCGCCGGGCGCACGAGATCGTTCATCGCCGCGTCGAGGATGAGAAAGTCCCGCCCCGCCCCGTGCTTCAGGTAGAGGACCCGCGCGAGCAGCACCCCGGCGTTGCCGGCGATGAGCCGCCCCGGCTCGATCTCGATCTCGCAGCCGAGATGGCCGACCGTCCGCCGGATGAGCTCTCCATAGTCGAAGGGGAGCGGCGGCGCGTCGTTCTCCCCCTGCCGATAGGGGATGCCGAGCCCGCCGCCGAGGTCGAGCCGCCGGATCGCGTGCCCGTCGGCGCGCAGCACCCCGGTCAGCTCGGCGACCTTGCGGAAGGCCGCCTCGTAGGGGGCGAGCTCGGTCAGCTGGCTGCCGATGTGGACGTCGATGCCGACGACCTCGATCCCCGGCAGCGCCGCGGCCCGGGCATAGACCTCGCGCGCGCGGCCGATCGGGATACCGAACTTGTTCTCGGCCTTGCCGGTGGCGATCTTCGCATGCGTGCGGGCGTCGACGTCGGGGTTGACCCGGACCGCGACCGGCGCCACGCGTCCGAGGCGGACGGCCACCTCGCTCAGCGCCTCGAGCTCCGGCTCGCTCTCGACGTTGAACTGGCGCACGCCGCCCTCGAGCGCGAGGCGCATCTCCTCCCGCGTCTTGCCGACGCCGGAGAAGACGATCCGCTCGCCGGGGACGCCGGCCGCCCGGGCGCGGCGGTACTCGCCCTCGCTCACCACGTCCATGCCGGCGCCGAGCGCGGCCATCAGCGCCAGGACGGCGAGGTTCGGGTTGGCCTTCACCGCGTAGCAGACGAGATGGTCGAGCCCGGCCAGCGCCTCTTCGAAGACGCGGTAGTGCCGGGCGAGCGTCGCGCTCGAATAGACGTAGACGGGCGTCCCGACCCGCGCCGCGATCGCCGTCAGCGGCACCGCCTCGGCAGAGAGCACCCCGCCGCGATAGCTGAAATGGTCCATGGGCCCCCCGCGCGTCCCTGCCCCCCTAGCCCGCCGCGCCGGGCGACTCAAGCGGGGTCAGCGCGCCTCGGCCTCGGGCGGCGCCTCGGGTT
>NZ_CALLYO010000168.1 GCF_937858865.1 uncultured Amaricoccus sp.
AAAGCGCGGCGGGCGTGAAGTGGCGGACTGTCGTCACCTGGCCGTGTCGGCGAGTTCGCCCAGCAGGTCGTGGACGCGCTCGGGGCCGACGATGGCGCGGCGGACGAGGGTGTCGAAGAGCCGGGAGAGGGCGGCGACCTGGTCGGTCGAGGTGACGACGAGATAGGCCTCGCCGAGGTAGAGCGCGGCGCGGATGCGGCCGAAGACGGTGAAGGGGGCGGCGAAGCTGAGCCGCCCGTCGTAGAGGTGGAGGCGCAACGTCGGGAAGCCCTCGGCGCAGATCGCCGCCATGTGGGCGAGCTGGCGGCGGCGCGGCGCCGCCGGGGTGTCGCGCCAGAGGCCGGTTCCCTCGGCGAGGTCGTGCAGCGTCTGCACCGGCATGGCGATCTCGACGTCCATGTCGCCGAGGACGTAGCCGCCGAGGACGTTCTCCGGCTGGCCAGCGCTGGCCGGGCCGGGGCGGTCGGCGGTTCCCTCCTCGAGGCGGAGCATGTCGGGCAGGCTCGAGGGGACGTAGCGGAGCTTCATGCCGGCCGCCTCGCGGCGCCACTGGTCGATCGGCGAGCCGCCCTCGGGCGACTGGGCCGATTCGATCTGCACCGAGGGGGCGACGACCTGGCGGCCCTCCGGCGCGTTCGAGAGGCTGAGCAGCCAGTCGGTGGTGACGCCGCGCGCCTCGGCGATGCGTCGGAGGGTTTCCGCGCGCGGCATGCGGTCGATGGCCGGGTCGAGGAACTGGCTGAGCGCCGAGCGGTCGACGCCGGTGTCGCGCAGGAAGCCGGCGATGCCGCCGCGCTCCTCGGCGAGCAGGGTCCGCAGCCGCTCGCGGAAGGCGGCGGCGATCTCGCGCTTGTCCATGGCGGTTCCTCCCGGGTTATTGTGAATTCACGGTATATTGCGTGAATTTACGTTTATACTACTATTTCGCATGAAATTCACGTAATTGCCAGATCCGGGATTTGCGGGTAGATTCTCCGCAAGGGATTGCTTTCGAACGTCAAATGACCGGTGTACCG
>NZ_CALLYO010000169.1 GCF_937858865.1 uncultured Amaricoccus sp.
GTCTCGACCGAGCTCGCAGGGTTGTCCGGCGCCCAGACCTTCGATGGCGACAAGACCTTCGCCGGCGAGCTCGAAGCGAGCGGTCCGGTGGCGACAATCGGCACGGCGCCCGGCACTGCGAGCTACGGTCTCGGCACGGGAGCGACGGCTTCCGGAGCCACCAAGACGGTGAACATTGGCACCGGCGGCGTGGCAGGCTCCGACACCGTCGTCAACATCGGCTCCGATACTGCCGGCGCCGACGGAACGATGGTGGTCAACACCCCCACCGTCACCTTCGCCAACGGCGTCACCGTCGTCGGCATGCCTCAGGCCAACCTCACCGCGCTGCTGCTCGGGCTTGGCGGCGCTGTAGCCGACGCCTGGAACCGGCTCTCGGTCAACACCCCGGCGGTGCTGCTGAACAATGCCGGCGCCGGAATCGAGGCGACCGTCAACAAGAACGCCGCCGGCAACGACGCCGCTTTCGCCTTCAAGACCGGCTTCAGCGTCCGGGCGCTGATCGGCCTGCTCGGGTCCGACGACTTCAGCTTCAAGGTCAGCCCGGACGGGTCGGCCTACCACGAGGCGATCCTGATCGACCGGACCACCGGAAGGGTCGAGTTGCCGAAGCCGGCGATCCTGCCGGCGGTGAGCAGCGCGCCAGCGGCGCCGGCGGCGGGCAAGCTCGCGCTCTATGCCCGGTCCCGCGCCGGGCAGCCCTGGCTCGACGCCATGCGAACGAACGGCCGCGACTTCTCGCTGCAGCCGCACCTCGGGCTGGCGCGACCGGCAATATGGCTGCCGTCGTCGGGCGCGACCATCACCACCGAGGGGATGTCGAACTCGACGGTCGGGACCGTCTCGACGCCGGGTCTCGCCGCGACCTCGCTCGCCACCAGCATGCGACGCTGGCGGCTCACCTCGGCGGCTGTGGTGGACTCGGCCTCGGACCAGAGGAGCGGCGTCTTCACCTGCTGGCGCGGCAATGCCACGGGGCTCGGTGGCTGGACCTTCGTGACGCGCATCTCGCTCAGCACCCTTCAGGCGACCGGCATGGCGTTCTTCGGCCTCTACGGCTCGACTGCGGCGCTCGCCACCACCCTGACCCTCAGCGCCGTCGTGAGCTGCGTCGGCATCGGCTTCCAGCGCGGCACCCACACCCGCTGGCAGCTCGTCAGCAACGATGCCAGCGGGGCGCCGACGCTTGTCGACATGGGCGCAAGCTTCGCGATCGCCACCGGCGGCGTGCTGACGCTGACCATCGCGGCGCCGCCGAACGCGTCGTCGGTCTGGGTGCGGGTGGTGGACGAGGTGACGGGTGCGGTGTTCGAGCAGGAGGTCACCGCCGACCTGCCGGCGGCGAACCAGTTCCTGGCGCCGCGACTCTTCATGAACAACGGCGCGACGGCCGCCGCCGTCGCCTTCGACTGCGCCGGCGTCTACCTCGAGACCGACTACTGAGCCGACCCGTGGGGCGCCAATCGGCCAACGCGGGCGAACGCCCGCCTCGCCACCTTTCTCGAATGGATGGCGTCATGATGCCAGTCCGCCAGGACGCCGTCGTCCGTCTGTCCTGCCGTGCGCAATGAGGCGATGCTCGGGCGCGCCGCCGAGGAATACGGGCGTCGCGCGCTCTCCGACGTCGGGCTCGGCGGCAAGGATGTCGCGCTGCCGATCCAAGACGCACGCTCGCTCTTGGAGCGCATCCAGTACGTTCGCCGCACTGCGGCCAAGGTGGAGTGCTGGTGGTGCAGTAGCAGGGTCACCTCTCCGCCTCGGTCTGAGGCCGAACCTGCGATTGGGCGCCAAACCTTGGCGCCCAATCTGTCGAAGTTGCCCTTCGGCTATCGTCAGGCTTGAGCCCGATCAAATCATGTCGTCCGTCGCGGACACCGACCCGATCGCAGACCCCACTATCACGATGGGCGAGCCAATGCTCACGCGACAACTACGAGACCATTGGCGAGGGCACGTGTCAAAGTCTTTGTCAGCTACGTCAGGAACCAAAGAAGCAGATGTCCCGGGGGCGCGCCGTTGCATCGCGACTGTCCTCAGTGGGGCCGGGCCCCAGCCTCGACCTTGGCACACGCGGCGCACACGTTTAGGGAGTCTGCCGATCGGCAGTCTTTTCTGATCGAGGCACGACGGCAGCCAACCGCCCAACTCGTTTTCCGGCCAGGCGTACGTGAGATTTGGTGCCGCCGGAGTCCGCGTGCTACAATGTCAACCGGTTTCGCGCATGGTGGGGCGCGGCGATGCTGGATCGAATGATACTCCTGGTTTGCGTCGCCATCCTGGTAGCGCTCGGTTGGCCCGTGGCCAGTCCGGCGCAGCATCTCGACACACCGAGCGCCGGTATCCTGACCGACGCGGAACGGGCGGAAGATTCGCTCATCGCGGCGATCATGGCGCCATGGACCGGCGATCTCGATGGCATGGTCGAGCGCGGCTACGTGCGGATCGGCGTCGGGAACGAGCCGGTGTTCTTCAGCTACGACCGGGCCGAGCAGGAGGGCCTGAGCGTTGACAGCGCGCGCGAGTTCGAGAAGCATCTGCGCGCAACGCTCGGGAAACGGGCCGCGACGCTGACCGTCTCGCTGGCGCCGCTGCCGCGCGACCACATGTTCGACGCGCTGGTCGAGGGGCGGGTGGACATCCTGGCGGCCAACCTGACGATCACCCCCGAGCGACTGGGGCGGGTCGATTTCAGCGTGCCCACGCTCAGGAAGGCGGCGGAGATCGTGGTGACCGGCCCGGCCGCGCCGGCGGTCGCGACGCTCGACGATCTCGAGGCCGCGCCGGTGCATGTGCGGCCGTCCAGCAGCTACCACGAGCATCTCGCCGCGCTGAATGCCGAGCGTACCGCGGCCGGCCGGCCGCCGGTTCCGGTGGTGGCGGTCGACGAGAACCTCGAGGACTACGATCTCGCCGAGCTGGTCGATGTCGGCGTGGTCCCGGCCATCGTGATGGACGACCACAAGGCCCGCCTTTACGCCCAGATCTTCGACGGCATCCGGCTGCACCCCGACATCGCCGTCCACGCCGGCGGCGAGATCGCCTGGGCGATGCGCAAGGGATCGCCGGAGCTGATGGCGGCGGTCAACGGCTATCAGGCCACCGCCAGGAAGGGCACGGAGATCGGCAACATTCTTTTCAAACGCTGGCTCGACAGCGCCGACCGGATCCGGAACGCGATCGCGCCGGGCGAGGATGCGCGGTTCGAGCAGACGATCGGCTTCATCCGCCAGCACGCGACGGCCTATGAGTTCGACCCGATCCTGATCGCCGCGCAAGGATACCAGGAGTCGCGTCTCGACCAGAGCGTGCGGAGCCCGGCCGGTGCCGTGGGCATCATGCAGGTGCTGCCCTCGACCGCCGCGGATCCGAACGTGGCGGTCCCGGAAATCGAAGACGCCGACCAGAACGTCGAGGCTGGCGTCAAGTACCTGCGGTTCCTGCGCGATCGGTACTTCAGTGAGCCGGCGATGAAGCAGCTCGACCGCGAGCTGTTCGCCTTCGCCGCCTACAACGCCGGACCGGCCGGCATCCAGAAGGCGCGCGCGAGGGCGGAGGCGATGGGGCTCGACCCGGACGTCTGGTTCGGCAACGTCGAGGTCGCCGCAGCCAGGACGATCAGCCGCGAGCCTGTGGTATACGTGCGTAACATCCTCAAGTACTATACCGCCTACAACCTCTACCAAACCGCCGCTGAGGCGAAAGCGGCCGCCAGCGACGGGTAATACTCCGATGGCCGCTCGAAGGGGGACCAAATGACACGAGTGCTTGCAACGATCTCCGTCGCTCTGATGCTTGTCTCGGGAGTTCCGGCTCTCGCCCAGGTTCAGCTGGACCATGGCACGGCGCAGAAGCTGACTGACCTCGGCATCGACACTTCGCAGGTCAAAGACCAGGACGACGTCGGCTACATCAACCAGATACTGGCGTCCGACGCCGACGACGCGACCAAGAAAGCCGAGCTCCTGAAGCTGCTCGAAGAGAAATAGATGGTGCGGGTCGGTCCGAGATAGACAGATCGGCAGATCGAGCCCGGCGCGGGCGGTTGCGCGCACGCCGGGAACCCCTTTCGGATTCACAATGGCGAATCCCCACCGGCCCCCGGCCCCACGATCGGGCGCGGCATGACAACGCTTGAAGACGTCGCGGCGACCCGGCTGGGCCGATTCTTCGGCCCGGCCTCCGACACGTATCCGGGTCTCTCCGGCTTCGGCCTCCTGGGCCCGGCGCGCGAGGCTTTTGTCGTCCGCCTAGCGGTGGCCGATCTGGCCGAGCGAAGTCTGGACATGCAGTATTACGTCTGGGACGGCGATACGACCGGCCGGATCATCGTCGACCGGGTGATGAAGGCGGCCGACCGCGGGTCAGGGTGCGGCTCCTCGTCGACGATCCCTTCTACAACAAGGCCAGCGATCCGGTAAAAGCGGCCCTCGACGCCCACCCCAACGTCGAGATCCGTCTGTTCAACCCGGCCAGCAACCGGCGGTGGACCAGGCTCGACTTCATTCTCGACTTCCACCGGTTCAACCGCCGCATGCACAACAAGCTGATGGTTGCTGACAATGCTGCGGCGATCGTCGGCGGCCGCAACATCGGCGACCACTACTACGGCGTGAATACTCACGCCAATTTCCGCGATCTCGATGTGCTGGCCGTCGGACCTGTCGTGCGCGATCTGTCGGGGGTCTTCGAGCGATACTGGAACAGCGCCTCGTCGGTGCCGATCGCGACCATCGTGGAGCGCGCCTATGGCGCCGCCGATCTCGATGCCATCCTGGCCCGCTTGCGCCGGGAGATCGCCGCGGCCGACTACCCCTACCCGATCGACCAGGATCTCGGCGAGCTGGCTGCGCAGGGGGCCGAGCTGCGCGACAATCTCGTGTGGGCGCACGGCCGGATCATCGCCGACGACCCCGCAGCCGTCGTCGCGGGCAAGGAGGCGGACGTGGTCGTCACGTTTATCCGTGGGCGGGTCGCGGCGCTGAAAGAGGAGCTGCTCGCCGAGGCGCCCTACTTCGTCCTGCCCGCCGGGGCGCAGGCGACCGTCAGGGCGTTGCACGACCGCAATGTCCGGGTGCGCGTGCTGACCAACTCGCTCGCTTCGAACAACCAGCTCGCCGCGCACTCGGGCTATGCCAAGACCCGCCGCCGGCTTCTCGAGAACGGCATGGAGCTCTACGAGCTGCGCGCGGACACTGATGCCTTCCGGCCGGGATGGTCGCTCGTGTCCCATCGCTCGCGTGCGGCGCTGCACACCAAGGCCATGGTCTTCGACGGCGAGGCGGTGTTCATCGGCAGCTTCAACCTCGACCCGCGCTCGGCGGTGATCAACACCGAGGCCGGCCTCTACATCGAGAGCCCAGAGCTTGCCGAGCGGCTGGCCGCCTACATGGCGACCGGCGTCGCGCCCGCCAACAGCTACCGCGTCCGCCTCGACACGAACGGCCGGATCGTCTGGGAGACGGAGCGGGACGGCGAGGTCGTCCGCTACCGGGACGAGCCCGAGACCGGCTTCAGGCGGCGCCTCCTCGCCAATCTCGTCAAACTCTTGCCCATCGACTCGCAAGTCTGACCCCGATCACAACCTCCGAAAACAGCGGGCATTCGCTAGGATTTCGGAGCCGAGCTTGACACATTGCCCTTCCGGCCTGATCGTCACATCTCCTCAGTGCTGATCGAACGGATCGAGATGTCCGAGAGCGGCGACCCGCGCGAACCGCCCGCGGAAAAAGCCGAGGCGCCGCGCGATCCAGTGCGACGCTGGACGATCGTCGTCGGGGCGGCGTTGCTGTTCCTGCTGGCTTTGCAGATCGCCAGTGACCGGACCGCGCCGGTTTCTTCTATCGGCACTGTCGAAGGGCTGGTGCTGCCGATCTCCTCCCGGATCTCGGGCGAGTTGCTGCGGGTCGCGGTCAGTGACGACGAGGTCGTCGGGGCCGGCGCGCTGCTCTTCGAGATCGATCCGACCCCCTTCAGGCTGGCGGTGGAGGCGGCCGAGGCCGATCTCGCGCAGGTCGGACAGTCCATCGGCGCATCGACCGCCGACGTTGCCGCCGCGCAGGCGCGGGGCACTGAGGCCGAGTCAGTGCTGACCAACAGCCGCGCCCAGGCGGAACGCACGCTGGAGTTGGTGGCGCGCGGCGTGACGCCGGCGGCGGAGGCGGACAAGGCTGTCGCGGAGGTCGCCTCGGGCGAGGCGACCGTGGCGGCGGCCGAGGCCGACTTGCGCAGCGCCGAGGAGGCGCTGGGACCGGCGGGCGCGGATAACCCGCAGCTGC
>NZ_CALLYO010000170.1 GCF_937858865.1 uncultured Amaricoccus sp.
GTACAACGTGACGATCGGCCTCGCGATGCTGATGGGCCGCTTCCTCGTCATCGTCCCGGCGCTCGCCATCGCGGGCTCGCTGGCGGCCAAGAAGACCGTCCCCGCCTCCGCCGGCTCCTTCCCGACCCATGGCGGGCTCTTCGTCGGACTCCTCGTCGGCGTCATCCTCATCGTCGGCGGCCTCACCTTCTTCCCGGCCCTCGCCCTCGGCCCGGTGGTCGAGCATCTGGCGATGCTCGCCGGCCAGACCTTCTGATCGGTGCCCCCATGTCAAAGCCCACGACCACCCTCCTCGCGCCCGAGATCGTCGCCCCCGCGATCGGCTCGGCCTTCGCCAAGCTCGACCCGCGGACGATGATCCGCAATCCGGTGATGTTCGTCGTCGAGGTGATCGCCACCCTCACCACCGTCCTCTTCCTGCGCGACCTCGCGACGGGCGGGGCGAACCTCGGCTTCACCTTCCAGATCATCCTCTGGCTCTGGTTCACGCTCCTCGTCGCCAACTTCGCCGAGGCCGTCGCCGAGGGCCGCGGCAAGGCGCAGGCGGCGAGCCTCAGGGCGACGCGGACCGACATCCTCGCGCGGCGCCTGAAGGACCCGGAGCGCCGCGACGCCTTCGACACCCTGCCCTCGCTCGACCTCCGGCCGGGCGACGTGGTGATCGTCGAGGCGGGCGAGCTCATCCCCTCGGACGGCGAGGTGATCGAGGGCGTCGCCTCGGTCAACGAGGCCGCGATCACCGGCGAGTCGGCCCCGGTCATCCGCGAGTCGGGCGGCGACCGCTCGGCCGTCACCGGCGGCACCCAGGTGCTCTCCGACTGGATCAAGGTCCGCATCACCGCCGCCCCCGGCTCGACCTTCCTCGATCGGATGATCGGCCTCATCGAGGGCGCCGAGCGGCAGAAGACGCCGAACGAGATCGCCCTAAACATCCTGCTGGTCGGGCTCTCGATCGTCTTCGTCTTCGCCGTCGCCTCGATCCCGAGCTTCGCCGCCTATGCCGGCGGCACGATCAGCGTCATCGCCCTCGCCGCGCTCTTCGTCACGCTGATCCCCACGACGATCGGCGCGCTCCTCTTGGCGATCGGCATCGCCGGCATGGACCGTCTGGTGCGCTTCAACGTGCTCGCCATGTCCGGCCGCGCGGTGGAGGCGGCGGGCGACGTCGACACGCTGCTCCTCGACAAGACCGGCACCATCACCCTCGGCAACCGCCAGGCGACCGAATTCCTGCCGGTGCGCGGCGTCTCCGAGCGCGACCTCGCCGACGCGGCGCAGCTCGCCTCGCTCGCCGACGAGACCCCCGAAGGCCGCTCCATCGTCGTGCTGGCGAAGCAGAAGCACGGCCTCCGCGAGCGCGACATGACCGCGCTCGGCGCCCGCTTCGTGCCCTTCACCGCCCAGAGCCGGATGAGCGGCGTCGACGTCGGCGGCAGCGCTATCCGCAAGGGTGCGGTCGATGCCGTGCTGGCCCACGTCGGCGTGCCGCCCGCGCCGCGCCGCGCCGTCGGCGCTCCCGCACCGCAGCCCGTCGCGGTCCCCGAGGCGGTGCGCGAGGTGCAGGCGCTCGCCGAGCGGATCGGCAAGGCCGGCGGCACGCCCCTCGCCGTCGCCAGGGACGGCCGCCTGCTCGGCGTCGTCGCGCTCAAGGACATCGTCAAGGGCGGCATCCGCGAGCGCTTCGCCGAACTCCGCCGAATGGGCATCCGCACGGTGATGATCACCGGCGACAACCCGATGACCGCCGCCGCCATCGCCGCCGAGGCCGGCGTCGACGACTTCCTCGCCGAGGCGACCCCGGAGGCGAAGCTCGCGCTGATCCGCGAGGAGCAGGCCAGGGGCAAGCTCGTCGCCATGTGCGGCGACGGCACCAACGACGCCCCCGCGCTCGCGCAGGCCGACGTAGGCGTGGCGATGAACACCGGCACGATGGCGGCCCGCGAGGCCGGCAACATGGTGGACCTCGACAGCGACCCGACGAAGCTCATCGAGGTGGTGGAGATCGGCAAGCAGCTGCTGATGACCCGCGGATCGCTGGCAACGTTCTCGATCGCCAACGACGTGGCGAAGTACTTCGCCATCATCCCGGCGATGTTCGCGGCGATCTACCCGCAGCTCGGCGCGCTCAACGTCATGGGCCTCGCGACGCCCGAGAGCGCCATCCTCTCGGCGATCATCTTCAACGCCCTCGTCA
>NZ_CALLYO010000171.1 GCF_937858865.1 uncultured Amaricoccus sp.
TGATCAAGGCGGGAACCGGGCGGGCGCGCGAGGTGCACCCGGCGACCTGGCTGGTTGCGGCGCTCTTCCTGATCCGCTTCGCCTTCTTCGCGGAGTGAGGTGGGCCCGGCGAACGCCGGGCGACGCCACCAGGATGCGACCCTGCCCGAGGCGGGCAGGGCACCGACGGCACGGACCCGCGGTCCGGGACGGGAGGCTCCAGCAGGCCCCCGCGCCCCGGATCGGCCTTCAGGCAGCGCCACCCCCGCACCGGCTGGCCCCGCCTGCGGGCGCGGCCGATCTCCCCTTCGGGGACCGGCGGGGATATTCTCGGCGAAAGACCACAGGAGCGGCGCAAGTCCGCCAGGGAGAGGAGAGACAAGAATGTCGGAGGACCGACTCGAGCTTCGGGGGGTGACCAAGGCCTTCCCCGGCGTGCTCGCCAACGACCACGTGAGCTTCGCCGTCCGGCCGGGGGCGATCCACGCGCTGCTCGGCGAGAACGGCGCCGGCAAGTCGACGCTGGTCAAGATGATCTACGGCGTGCTGCACCCCGACGAGGGCGAGATCCGCTTCGACGGGAAGCCGGTGACGATCCCGAACCCGAAGGCGGCGCGCGCCATGGGGATCGGCATGGTCTTCCAGCACTTCTCGCTCTTCGAGGCGCTGAGCGTGCTCGAGAACATCGCCCTCGGCCTCGACGAGCGGCTCTCGCCCGCCGACCTCGAGCGGCGCATCCGCGAGGTGCTGGCGCGCTACGGGCTGACGCTCGACCCGCACCGCACCGTCGCGACGCTGTCGGTCGGCGAGCGGCAGCGGATCGAGATCGTCCGGGCGCTGCTGCTCGATCCGAAGCTCCTCATCATGGACGAGCCGACGAGCGTGCTGACCCCGCAGGAGGTGACGCAGCTCTTCGAGACGCTGCGGGCGCTCGCTGCGAGCGGCTGCTCGATCCTCTACATCAGCCACAAGCTGCACGAGATAAAGGCGCTCTGCGACAAGGCGACGATCCTGCGCGGCGGCAAGGTGGTGGGCGACTGCGTGCCGGCCGAGGAGAGCTCGCGCTCGATGGCCGAGATGATGATCGGCGGCAGCCTGCGCGACATCAAGAAGGCCGCCGGCCGCACCCTCGGGGCGCCGAAGTTCGTCGTCGAGGGGCTGAGCCTCGAGGGGACGGGCGACTTCGACGTGGCGCTGAAGGGCATCGGCTTCTCGGTCGGGGCGGGCGAGATCCTCGGCATCGCCGGGGTCGCCGGCAACGGGCAGAACGAGCTCGTCCTCGCCCTCTCCGGCGAGACGCCAGGCGAGGCGGCGGCGGTCCGGCTCGACGGCACGCCGATCGGCGCGCTCCGCATCGGCGAGCGGCGCCGGCTCGGCCTCGCCGCCGTGCCCGAGGAGCGCAACGGCCACGCGGCGGTGCCGGGCTTCAGCCTCGCCGACAACGCGGTGCTGACCGCGCGCGGGCGCAAGGGCCTGGTCAACCGCGGGGTGATCGCCGCCGGCAAGGCCGCCGGCTACGCCGAGGAGGTGATCCGCGCCTTCGCGGTGAAGGCGACCGGCCCCGCCGCCACCGCCGGGTCGCTCTCGGGCGGCAACCTGCAGAAGTTCATCATGGGCCGCGAGGTGCTGCAGGTGCCGGAGATCCTCATCGTCTCGCAGCCGACCTGGGGGGTGGATGCGGGCGCGGCGGCGGCGATCCACCAGGCGCTGGTCGATCTCGCCGCGCGCGGCTCGGCGATCGTCGTCGTCAGCCAGGATCTCGACGAGCTCTTCGCGCTGTCGGATTCGCTGGCGGTCATCAACGAGGGGCGCCTCTCGCCGAAGCGGCCGATCGCGGACTTCTCGCTCGAGGAGATCGGGCTGCTGATGGGCGGGGTGCACGGCGAGGCGGACCAGGGCGCGCATGTCGCCGCGGCGCCGGTGGTGGAGGCGAGCCATGCTCATTGAACTCGAGAAGCGCAAGGAGCCGAGCAAGGCGATGGTCTACCTCACGCCGCTCATCGCGGTGGGGCTGACCATGGTGGTGGGGGCGCTGATCTTCTCGGCGCTCGGCTACGAGGGGGCGCGGGCGGCCTGGGCGATGTTCGTCGCCCCGCTCGTCGACCCCGGCAAGTGGGAGGACCTCGGCCTGAAGGCCGCGCCCCTGGTGATGATCGCCGTCGGGCTCTCGATCGGCTTCCGCGCCAACGTCTGGAACATCGGCGCCGAGGGGCAGTATGTCGTCGGCGGCCTCGCCGGCACCGGCGTGGCGCTCGCCACCTGGCACCTCGACGGCGGCTGGTGGGTGCTGCCGCTCATGTGCCTCGCCGGCGCGGTGGCGGGCGCGGCCTATGCGGCGATCCCGGCCATCCTGCGCACCCGGCTCAACGTCAGCGAGATCCTCTCGAGCCTGATGCTGACCTATGTGGCGATCCAGCTGCTCTACTGGCTGATGAACGGGCCGTGGAAGGACCCCGAGGGGTTCAACTTCCCGCAGTCCCGCCTCTTCCAGGACTTCCAGACGCTGCCCTTCATCTCCGGGGTGGGCTATCTCAACGTGCCGCTCTCGCTCGTCATCGCGCTCGCGGTCTGGTTCGTGATGGCGCGGACGACCTTCGGCTTCCAGATCCGCACCGTCGGCGCGGCGCCGCAGGCCGCCCGCTACGGCGGCTTCAGCCAGGAGCGCACGGTCTGGTGGTCGCTCGTCATCGGCGGGGCGCTGGCCGGGCTCGCCGGCATCTTCGAGGCGGCCGGGCCCTTCGGGCAGATGGTGCCGCAGTTCCCGACCGGCTACGGCTTCACCGCCATCATCGTCGCCTTCCTCGGGCGGCTGCACCCGATCGGCATCGTCATCCTCGGCGGCCTGGTGCTCGCCGTCACCTACGTCGGCGGCGAGTCGGCGCAGGCGACGCTCGGGCTGCCCAGCTCGGCCACCGGCGTCTTCCAGGCGATGCTGCTCTTCTTCCTGCTCGCCACCGACATCCTCATCACCCACCGGCTGAAGTGGCGCCGGTCCGCCGAAGGGAGCGCGTGATGGACGCCATGTGGTTCTCGGTCGCGATGACGATCGTCGCCGCCTCGACGCCGCTCCTGCTCGCGGCGCTGGGCGAGCTGGTGGTGGAGAAGGCGGGCGTGCTGAACCTCGGGCTCGAGGGGATGATGCTGGTCGGGGCGGTGACGGGCTTCGCCGTCACCTTCGCGACCGGCGCGGCGCTCGTCGGGATCGTCGCCGCCATGCTGGCGGCGGTGGCGGCCTCGATGATCTTCGCCTTCCTGACGCTGACGCTCGCCTCGAACCAGGTGGCGACCGGGCTGGCGCTGACCATCTTCGGCGTCGGGATCTCCTCGATGATCGGCGAGGGCTTCGTCGGCAAGACGATCCCGGTCCTCGGGCCGGTCTTTCCCGAGGCGCTCGCCGGGCATCCGTTCCTGCGGCTCCTCTTCGGGCATTCCCCGCTCGTCTACGTCTCGCTGGTGATGACGGCGGTCGTCGCCTGGTTCCTCACCCGCTCCCGCGCCGGGCTGATCCTGCGGGCGGTGGGCGAGAACGACGCCTCGGCGCATTCGATCGGCTATTCGGTGATCGGCGTGCGCTATGCGGCGGTCGCCTTCGGCGGCGCGATGGCTGGTCTCGCCGGCTGCTTCTACTCGATGGTGCAGACGCCGATGTGGGCGGAGGAGCTGACCGCGGGGCGGGGCTGGATCGCGCTCGCGCTCGTCGTCTTCTCGGCCTGGAAGCCCTGGCGGCTGCTGCTCGGGGCGTACCTCTTCGGCACGGTGATGACGCTCGAGCTGCAGGCCAAGGCGGCGGGGGTCGGAATCTTCGCGCCCGAGTTCCTCGCGGCGCTGCCCTATCTTGCCACGATCCTCGTCCTCGCGCTTATCTCGTCGAGGAGGTCGGTCGGCGCCGCGGCGCCCGCCTGCCTCGGCCGGCCGTTCAAGCCTGCAACGTAACGACAACAGGGAGATTTCCGATGACACTGATGACCCGCCGCTCGCTGCTCAGGACGGGGGCGGCCGCCGCGGCGCTGCCGCTCGTCGCCGGCCGCGCCTTCGCCCAGGAGCCGCTCAAGGTCGGCTTCGTCTACGTCGGCCCGGTCGGCGACTTCGGCTATACCTATGCCCACGACCAGGGGCGGCAGGAGGCCGACGCCCACTTCGGCGACCGGATCCGCACGACCTACGTCGAGAACGTGGCCGAGGGGCCGGACAGCGAGCGGGTGATCCGCAACCTCGCCGAGGACGGCAACCAGCTGATCTTCACCTGCTCCTTCGGCTTCATGAACCCGACGATCAAGGTGGCCAAGCGCTTCCCGGACGTGAAGTTCGAGCATTGCTCGGGCTACCAGCGGGCGGAGAACGTCGCGACCTACAACGCCCGCTTCTACGAGGGGCGCGCGGTCTGCGGCACCATCGCGGCGAAGATGTCGAAGTCGGGGGTGGCGGGCTACATCGCCTCCTTCCCGATCCCCGAGGTCGTCTCGGGCATCAACGCCTTCACGCTGGCCGCGCGGCGGGTGAACCCGGCCTTCCAGACCAAGGTGGTCTGGGTCTCCTCCTGGTACGACCCGGCCAAGGAGGCGGACGCGGCCAAGGCGCTCTTCGACCAGGGCGCGGACGTCATCGCCCAGCACACCGACAGCCCGGCGGCGCTGCAGGCGGCCGAGCAGCGCGGGCTCTGGGCCTTCGGCCAGGCCTGGGACATGTCCTCCTTCGCGCCCAAGGCGCATCTGACCGCGATCCAGAACCACTGGGGCGCCTACTATATCGAGCGCATCCAGAAGACGCTCGACGGCGCCTGGGAGAGCGGCGACGCCTGGTGGGGCTTCAAGGAGGGGATGCTGAAGATGAGCCCCTTCAACCCGGCGATCCCGGCGGACGTCATCGAGGCAGCGAACGAGACCGAGGTCGGCATCGTCGACGGCTCGGCCCCGCCCTTCGCCGGGCCGATCGTCAACCAGGCCGGGGAGGAGAAGGCGGCGGCCGGCTCGGCGCTCGACGATCCGGCGATCCTGTCGATGGACTGGTACGTCGAGGGCGTGCAGAGCTGAGCCGCCGCCCGCCCGGTCGCGGGCGCCGCCGCCCGTGACCGATCCCGCCATCGGCTATTCCTCGCGGGGCCCCCCGGCGCCGCGGACGCGCCCGTACCGCCGCCGCAGCGGGAACGGCGGCAGCCAGGCCTCGCGGCGGA
>NZ_CALLYO010000172.1 GCF_937858865.1 uncultured Amaricoccus sp.
CGAGAATATTCTCTCGCACGACTCGGGCGTCCTGTGCTACCCCGCGTCCCGCAATATTACAGTAACGAGTGAGGAGGCTTCGCGTCATGATGAAGATCATTCCCGGCGCGCGAATCGGCGCGGTATCGGCAGCGGTTCCGCTCGCGGCGCCCCGGAAGGACCGCAGCCGCCCGGCGGCCGCGGTCCGCGGCTGATCCGGAAGAGCTCAGCATGCGCGTCCTGCTGACCGGTGCCGACGGCTATATCGGCGTAGTCATGGGTCCGAAGCTGATCGCGGCCGGGCATGACGTCACGGGCCTCGATACCGGCTTCTACCGCCGCGGCTGGCTCTACGACGACCGGGCCACCCATCCCAAGGTCGTCTCCAAGGACCTGCGTTCGGTCACCGTCGAGGACCTCGAGGGGTTCGACGCGGTGGTGCACCTCTCCGAACTCTCGAACGACCCGCTCGGCGAGAACGACCCCGATCTCACCATGGCGATCAACCACAAGGGCTCGCTGGCCCTGGCCGAAAAGGCGCGCGCGGCGGGCGTCAGGCGATTCGTCTACGCCTCCTCCTGCTCGACCTACGGCGCGGGCGGCGACGAGATGCGCACCGAGGAGAGCGCGCTGGCGCCGCAGACCGCCTATGCCAAGTGCAAGATCCTGGTGGAGAACGACGTCCGCAAGCTCCGCGACGAGCGCTTCATCCCGACCTTCATGCGCAACGCCACCGCCTACGGCGCCAGCCCGCGGCAGCGCTTCGACATCGTGCTCAACAACCTCTGCGGCTTCGCCCACACCATCGGCGAGATCCGGATGACGAGCGACGGCTCGCCCTGGCGGCCGATCGTCCACATCGAGGACATCTGCCAGGCGATGCTCGAGGTGCTCGACGCCGACCCGGAGGCGGTCGCCGGCGAGGCCTTCAACGTCGGCTCCGACGCCGGCAACTACCGCATCCGGGAGATCGCCGAGATCGTGGCGAAGACCTTCCCGGGCTGCGAGCTGACGATCGGCGAGTCGGGCGGCGACACCCGCAGCTACCGGGTGAGCTTCGCCAAGATCCGCAAGCACCTGCCGAAGTTCGAGACCGCCTGGGATGCCGAGCGCGGCGCCCGCCAGCTCAAGGCGGTCTTCGACCGGATCGGGCTCACCCGCGAGATGTTCGAGGCCGCGCCCTATACCCGGCTGAAGGAGCTGAAGCACCTCCGCGACACCGGGCAGATCGAC
>NZ_CALLYO010000173.1 GCF_937858865.1 uncultured Amaricoccus sp.
GCGCCCGCCCCGCCCCAGGCGGGCGCTTCTCGCCCGCCGGGTCGGGCGCTGCCCTCTTCTCCCTGGAGCGGCGTTTCGTACAGGATGCGACCCGTGAGGCGCATCATGCGAGATCCTCGAGTCCGGCTCGTGCGACCGCGGCCGAAAGCCCCGCGCCCCCCGTCCGCCCGTACGACCGCCGGGTGTCAGCGGCAGACGATCGGCACGACGGCCTCGCCGAAGGCGGCCGGCGCCCCTTCGGCGATGTCGTAGCCGCCGAGCCCGCCCGGGGCCGGCGAGACGCCGTGCCCGTCGAGGAAGCGCTCGAGCTCCCCCTCGCCGAGCGCGTAGTTCACGTTCTGCGGCAGCGTGCCGGTCGCCTCGGCGATGAATTCCTCCGACAGCCGCGCCACCACCAGCCCGCGCACCGCGCCGTGCGAATCGACCAGCGGCCCGCCGCTGTTGCCCGGCTGCACCGGGGCGGAGAAGGTGAAGAAGCGCCGGTCGTCGTCCACCCCGGCCAGCGCGCTGACGTTGCCGCTGGTCAGGTTCAGCGAGGTCCCGGCGATCGAATAGTAGGGAAAGCCCGCCGCATGCACCTGCTGGCCGAGCCGGAGCTCGTCCTCGGCCAGCGACAGCCAGTGCCGCGCCGGCGCCGGCGCCCGGAGCAGCGCGACGTCGAGGTCGGGGTCGGCGGCGAGCAGGGCGAAGTCGCGCCCGTCGGGCAGGCTGACGCGGGCGCAGCCGGCCACCACATGCTCGGCCGTCACCACCGTCTCGGCGCCGAGATAGAAGCCGGTGCCGGTGCTCGAGGGCGGCGCCGCCGCGGCCGGCGCCCCGGTCGGCCAGGCATCCGGCACGGCGTCCGGCAGGCTGGCGGGCAGGGCGTCCGTCCCCGACAGGAAGGCCCCGGCGGCGGCGATGAGCCCGGCGAGGTGGCCGCCCTGCGGCAGGTCCCAGGGCGCCGGCCGGCCCGGGCCGATGCTCGCCGCCGCGAGGCCGAGCGCGCCCGCGTCCTCCGGCGTTGCCACGAGCAGCACCGTGGCCCAGCCCGCGCCGGTGCTGTCCGAGCGGGTGTAGAAGGCGCGGCCGTCCCGGAGCACGCCGCGGGTGACGAGCCGCGCCGCCCCGCGCTCGGTGACGAGCGCCGCCGCCTCCGCGTTCGCCTTGATCGCCGCCCCGTGCCAGCGCCGCGCCGCCTCGGCGTCGAAATCGTGGGTGAGCACGGTCAGCCGGCCGTCCTCGCTCCAGCGCCGCTCGCCGCCCTCCTCGGGCTCGGGCGGACCGAGCCGCGCCAGGGGCAGGGCGAGCGAGATGCCGAGCTCGGGCAGGTAGCGGAAATCCCACCCGTCCGCGCGCACTGCCTCGGCGAGCTGCAGCACCAGCGCCGCGACGTGCACCGCGAGCGGCGGCCCGTCGAACTCCCGCGCGGCGAAGGCGGCGAGCGCCTCCGCGCTCTCCGCCCCCCAGGCGCCGTCGAGCGCACCGTGGTAGTCGCCGGCGGCGGCGAGCGCCGCCTGCACCAGGCGCCGCTCCGGCGCGTCGAGCGCCGCCGCGTCGAAGGCGCGGAAGAGCGGCTCGTCCGCGCGCGCGGACGGCCCGAACAGCGTCACCAGAACGACAAGACCGAGCAGCAACACCCGCGGCATCGACACACCCCACACGCAGCGGAGAGGCTAGCACGGGCCGCGGGGGACGCCCAAGGAACGTCTTGCATTTTCCTAAACGACGAGCGGACCCGGCGTATATACAACGTCTATACGAAAAATCGGACAAGCCATTCCAATGGCTTGCCGGGAGGGCACGCGTGCGCTCCCGTGCGCGCCGCCTGCGTGCGCCCTCAGAGCATCGCCGGGACCACCTGATCCGGCGGCCGGTGCCCGTCGGCGAAGGTCTTGATGTTGATGATGACCTTCTCGCCCATCTCGAGCCGCCCCTCGAAGGTCGCCGAGCTCATGTGCGGCAGCAGCAGCACGTTCGGCAGGTCCCGGAGCCGCGGGTTCACGTCGTGCCCGTGCTCGTAGACGTCGAGGCCGGCTCCGCCGAGCTCGCCCGCCCGGAGCATCCGGGTCAGCGCGTTCTCGTCGATCACCTCGCCGCGGGCGGTGTTCACGATGTAGGCGTCGCGCTTCATCAGCTTCAGCCGCCGCGCGTTCATCAGGTGGAAGGTCGAGGGGGTGTGCGGCACGTTGATCGACAGGATGTCGATGCGCGCCAGCATCTGGTCGAGGCTCTCCCACCAGGTCGCGCCGAGCTCGGCCTCGATGTCGGGATGCACCCGCCGGCGGTTGTGATAGTGGATCTCGAGCCCGAACGGCCGCGCCCGCCGCGCGACGGCACGCCCGATGCGGCCGAGCCCGAGGATGCCGAGCTTCTTGCCGGCGATCCGGTGCCCCATCAGCGCGGTCGGGCTCCAGCCCTCCCACTCGCCGCGCTGCATCATCAGCGCCCCCTCCGGCACCCGGCGCGGCACGGCGAGGATCAGCGCCATCGCCATGTCGGCGGTATCCTCGGCCAGCACGCCCGGCGTGTTCGACACCATGATCCCGCGCTGCAGCGCCGTCGCCACGTCGATATGGTCGAAGCCCGCGCCGTAGTTGGCGATCAGCCGCAGGTCGGGCCCGGCCTGCGCCAGCAGCCGCGCGTCGATCCGGTCGGTGATGGTCGGGACCAGCACGTCGGCCCGGCTCATCGCGCCGGCCAGCTCCTCGGCCGTCATCGGCCGGTCCTCGGCATTGAGTTCGACGTCGAAGAGCTCCTGCATCCGCGCTTCGACCTGCGCGGGCAGACGCCGCGTCACCACGACGCGCGTACGGGCTGACGGCATGCGATTTCCTGTTTCGAGACGCTCGGATTGTCGTTATGGTCAGCGGACAATTGCACGGGCAGGCGGGAGAGATCCAGACACTTCCCGGCAGAGGCACGAGAGCAGGGCACGAGAGCAGGACTGGCATGACCGTCGCACCCTTCCGGCGCCGGGCCGCAGCCGCGGCGTTCGTTCTCATTCTCGCCGGCCTTTCGCCGCAGGCGCCGGCCGCGGCGGAGGGGGCGCGCGGCCCGGTGACCAACCTTCCCCTGCCGCGCTTCGTCTCGATGCGCGGCGAGACCGCCAACGCCCGGCGCGGGCCGAGCCTCGACCAGCGGGTCGACTGGGAGTTCGTCCACCGGGGCCTGCCGCTCGAGATCACCGCCGAGTACGGCCAGTGGCGGCGGGTGCGCGACGCCGAAGGCGCCGGTGGCTGGGTGCACCACGCGCTCCTCTCCGGCGCACGCACCGGGCTCGTCCTCGGCGAGGAGCCGGTGCCGCTGCGCGCCGGCCCGACCGAGGCGGCGGCGGTGCGCGCGCTCGCCGAGCCCGGCGTCATCGGCCGGCTCGCGGCTTGCCGCAACGACTGGTGCGAGATCGAGACGGACGGGGCGAAGGGATGGCTGCCG
>NZ_CALLYO010000174.1 GCF_937858865.1 uncultured Amaricoccus sp.
GCCCGCTCCAGCACCGCCTTGGCGTGCACGTGGGGGAGCGGGAGCATGGCGAGGACGAAGAGCCCCGCCAGCAGTCCGGTCAGCCAGGATCGCAGCCTTCGGCGCATGGTGCTCCAGTGACGCGGGTCCCCGCGGGAGTCAATCGCGGCTGCGTGCGGACTCCTGTGCGGACCGGCGCCTCAGCGGCCGAGGATCGCCTTCACGTAGTTGCGGGTCTCGGCATAGGGCGGGATGCCGTGGTACTGCTCCACGGCGCCCGGCCCGGCGTTGTAGGCGGCGAGCGCGAGGCGCCAGTCGCCGAAGCGGCGGTACTGCTGGCTGAGGTAGCGCGCGCCGCCCTCGAGGTTCTGCTTCGGGTCGTGCGGGTTCACCCCGAGGTTCCGCGCCGTGTGCGGCATGAGCTGGGCGAGGCCGATGGCGCCCTTGTGCGACTTCGCCGTGGGGCGGAAGCCCGATTCGGTGCGCACGAGGCGCAGGAAGAGGTCCTCGGGCACGTTGTGCTTGCGCGCGGCGGCCCGGGCCATGTCCTGATAGACGCCGGAGGCGCCGCTGTAGACCGGGATGCCGGCCCATTCGTCGGCCTCGATCCGCGACGGCCGGCGCGGCTGGCCGGCGAGCGATCCCGGGACCGGCGGGCGGATCAGCGCGCGATATTCCGGCGAGAGGCTGGACTGGCTGCGGAGCAGCGTGCTGAGGCGGGCGTCCGCCAGCGCTCCCTCGCCCACAAGAAGCAATACGCCGAGCGCGATCAGTATGTTCCGCATTGTCCCTCGCGTTCCTGTCCGGCGGACTGCCCTCCGCCGCCCGGGCGTTGCCGGGAATTTGCCGCGGACTATGGCAAAAAAGATTCCGCCTGTCAGCTTTCATCTGCCTTCATCCTCGGTTAACCGTTGCGCCCAGAAGCTCCGACCCCGCGCGCCGCCGCGGGGCGGCGCCGGGCGCGGGTCTGACGGAGGACGAGATGGCGGGCAGCGTGAACAAGGTGATCCTGGTCGGCAACCTCGGACGCGACCCCGAGGTCCGCACCTTCCCGAGCGGCGGCAAGGTGGTGAGCCTGCGGGTGGCGACCTCGGAGACCTGGCGCGACAAGCAGAGCGGCGAGCGGCGGGAGCGGACCGAGTGGCACTCGGTGTCGATCTACAACGAGAACCTCGCCCGCATCGCCGAGCAGTATCTGCGCAAGGGCTCGAAGGTCTACCTCGAGGGCCAGCTCGAGACCCGCAAGTGGCAGGACCAGTCCGGCCAGGACCGCTATACAACCGAGGTCGCGCTGCGGCCCTACCGCGGCGAGCTGACGCTGCTCGACAGCCGCGGCGAGGGGGGCGGCGGGTACGATCAGGACCGCGGCGGCGGCTTCGGCGGCGAGGGCCGGGCGCCGGCCGGCGGCATCGACGACGAGAT
>NZ_CALLYO010000175.1 GCF_937858865.1 uncultured Amaricoccus sp.
GCTGCCGGCCGGCGCGGCGGCCGAATCACCGGTAGCGCAGTTCTGTTGAGGAAGTATAACGGCGGCCCGCAGCCGCGGCGCCGGGCGCCGGGCGTCGGGCGGGCCGCGGCGGCGGGGCAGGCGGCGATATGCATGGCGCTCCGGCAGGTCGTGGACGCTGCGGAGTATGCCGCCGGACCGGGCCGCCGGGAATGGAATGGTTAGGAAAGGGTTAAGGCGGCTCAGACGGTGCGGCTGGAGTCGGGGAGCGTCGGCGCGGGGCAGAGCGCCTTCACCGCCTCGACGAGGCTGCCCGGCTCGACCGGCCCCGGGCGGCTGGCCGCCTCGATGATGTGCCGGGCGCGCGGGCCGCCGCCGATCGCCGCCATCACGTCGGCGACCCGCCAGGTGCGGCGGAGCTCCTCCTCGCCGCGGTGCGACCCGCCGAAGCCGTGCCGCGTCGCCGGGGCGGTGGCCGGCGTGCCGAGCGCCGGCGGCGGCGCGGCGACGGCCGAGACGCCGGCCGCCGCCGTCGTCGTGGCCGTCGTCGTGGCCGTCGTCGTGGCCGTCGTCGTGACGGGCGGCGAGGCCGTGGCGGGCGCGAAGGTGATTCCCAGGAGCGTCATGACTTCCATCCGGAAAGCTCGAAACCACGTGAAGTTTTACACGTCCCGGGCTGCCGGGGCGCGGGTGCGGGGAGGGTTTCGTAAACGGCGCTTCGGGGAGAGAGCTGAGAACGAATGTCATGCACGTCAGGCAACAGGCGGAATCCGCTCGGCTTTCTTCGCTGCCAGCAGTCAGTCGAAATGCGAGTGGCGCATTAACCCTGGGGGTGATCCGGCGGGGCGAGGCCGCGGTCGAAGAGGCCGGCGAGGAAGCGTTCGGCCTCGCGGAAGCGGCGCGAGTCGTCGGGGCCGAAGAGGGCGTCGAGCTGGGCGGCGAAGTCGGCATGGTGCTGGGTGACCGCCCAGATGGTGACGATGAGGTGGCGCGGGTCGACCGGGGCGATGCGGCCCTGGGCCGCCCAGCCGGCGATGATCGCGGCCTTCTCGTCGACGAGCGCCTTCAGCGGGCCGGCGAGGAGGTCGGCGATGTGCGGGGCGCCGCGCAGGATCTCGCCGGCGAAGAGGCGGCTCTCGCGCGGGTAGTCGCGCGCCATCTCGAGCTTGCGGCGGATGTAGGCGCCGATCTCCTCGCCGGGGTCGCCGGCGGCGTCGAGCTGGCGCAGCGGCTCGAGCCAGGTGTCGAGCAGCCGCTCGAGCAGCATGCGATGCACGTCCTCCTTGGAGGCGAAATAGTAGAGCAGGTTCGGCTTGGAGAGGCCGGCCGTCTCGGCGATCTGGTCGAGCGTGGCGCCGCGGAAGCCCATGGTGGAGAAGACCTCGAGCGCGGCGGCGAGGATCGCCTCGGTCTTCTCGCGCTGGATGCGGGTCGGGTTCTGGCGCGATGCGGCGCGGGTCATCTGTCGCTCGCGTCCCCCCGGGAATCCGCTTGACGCCCCCTTGCCGGGTGGTAGCGTCCGAATTTGACCATCCGGTCGATAAAACACGAATTTCGCCCGCGGGTCGAGACGTTTCCCTGCGGGCGTCAGCCAGGGGGTAGCCAGAAATGTCGCACCGTGCCGTCCGCGCTCCGAACGATCTGCGCGCCTTCTGGATGCCGTTCACCGCCAACCGGCAGTTCAAGCAGGCGCCCAGGATGTTCGTGGCCGCCGACGGGATGCATTATACGACGAGCGACGGGCGCAAGGTGCTGGACGGGACGGCCGGGCTCTGGTGCTGCAACGCCGGGCACTGCCGGCCGCGGATCTCCCAGGCGATCGCCGAGCAGGCGGCGGAGATGGACTATGCGCCGGCCTTCCAGATGGGGCATCCGAAGGCCTTCGAACTGGCCAACCGGCTGATGGGGATCGCGCCGGAGGGGATGGAGCATGCCTTCTTCACCAACTCCGGCTCCGAGTCGGTCGAGACGGCGCTGAAGATCGCCATCGCCTATCAGCGGGCGATCGGGCAGGGGGCGCGGACCCGGCTGATCGGGCGGGAGCGCGGCTATCACGGGGTGAACTTCGGCGGCATCTCGGTGGGCGGCATCGTCTCGAACCGCAAGTTCTTCGGGACGCTGCTGACCGGCGTCGATCACATGCCGCACACGCATCTGCCGGGCAGGAACGCCTGGTCGAAGGGGCAGCCGGAGCATGGGGCGGAGCTGGCCGACGAGCTCGAGCGGATCGTGACGCTGCACGACGCCTCGACGATCGCGGCGGTGATCGTCGAGCCGGTGGCGGGCTCGACCGGCGTGCTGATCCCGCCGAAGGGGTATCTGGAGCGGCTCAGGGAGATCTGCACCAGGCACGGGATCCTGCTGATCTTCGACGAGGTCATCACCGGCTTCGGGCGGACGGGCGCGGCCTTCGCGGCGGAGAAGTACGGCGTGCTGCCCGACATGATCACCTGCGCCAAGGGGCTGACCAACGGGGTCATCCCGATGGGGGCGGTGCTGACCACGGGGGCGATCCACGACGCCTTCATGACCGGGCCCGAGCATCTGATCGAGCTCTTCCACGGCTATACCTATTCCGGCAACCCGATCGCGGCGGCGGCGGGGCTGGCGACGCTCGAAGTCTATGCCGAGGAGGGGCTGTTCGAGCGGGCGGCGAAGCTGGCGCCGGTCTGGGAGGCGGCGCTGCATTCGCTGCGCGACTGCCCGCACGTCATCGACATCCGCAACGAGGGGCTGATCGGGGCGGTGGAGCTCGAGCCGATCGCCGGCGAGCCGACCAAGCGGGCGTTCCAGGCCTTCCTCGCCGCCTACGACGCGGGGTTCCTGATCCGCACGACGGGGGACATCATCGCCATGTCGCCGCCGCTCATCATCTCCGAGGCGCAGATCGACGAGCTGGTCGGGGGGTTGCGGAAGGTGCTGCAGAAGCTCGCCTGACCCGGGCCGTCTGGCGCCAGG
>NZ_CALLYO010000176.1 GCF_937858865.1 uncultured Amaricoccus sp.
CCGGATGGAAACGATCGTTAACGGCCCGTCAGGTCTGCCGCGGCAGCACGGTGTAGACGCGGCCGATATAGGCGGCGAACTCGGCGATCCAGGTGCGCAGGAAGTCCTCGGTCGCGGGGACGCTGACCACGCCCTCGTCGTCGATGAGGTCCGGCGTGAACTGGATGTAGGCCTCGGGCGCGGTCATCTGCGGCGAGTTGCAGAAGCTCAGAACGCCGCGCAGGCTCTGTTGCGCCAGCGCCGTGCCGATCTTGCCGGTGGAGGCGCCGATCACGGCGGACGGCTTGCGGGCGAAGGAATTCCTGCCGTACGGGCGGCTGGCCCAGTCGATCGCGTTCTTGAGTCCGCCGGGGATCGAGCGGTTGTATTCCGGGGTCACGAACATCACCGCATCGACGGCGGCAAGGGCGGCCTTGAATTCGCGGGCGGCCGGCGGGAAGTCCTCGTCGTAGTCGTAGCTGTAGAGCGGCAGATCCCGAAAGGGGATCTCGACCATCTCGAGCTCGACGGGCGCGAGCCGGACCAGCGCCGTCGCGAGCTTGCGGTTGATCGACCCCTTCGCGAGGCTGCCGATCAGGTAGCCGACCCTGTACTTGTTCATGGCGTGTCCCCCTGGCTAGCGACGAGCGCATCGATCAATGCACGGGCGTCCTGCCCGTTCCAGTCCGCATCGCCCATCATGCGGGCGATCTCCTGCCCCTCGCGGTCGAGGAGCAGGCTGACCGGCAGGCCGGCGACGCCCATGGCGGCGGCGAGCCGGCCCTTCGGGTCGAGCGCGTTCGGCAGGTCGGTGATCCCGGCCTCCTCGCGGAAGGCCGCGATGGCCTCGGGACTGTTGCGGCCGGTCGCGATGGTGACGACCTGGAAGTCGGGGCCGCCCCTGGCGCGCTCGAGCGCGGCGAGCGCCGGCATCTCCTTGCGGCAGGGCGCGCACCAGGTCGCCCAGAAGTTCACCAGCCGCACCCGGCCATTGGAGGCGGCGAGCGTCGTCGGCTGGCCGTCGGGGCCGAGGTACTCGGTGTCCGGCACCGGCTCCGGCGCGGGGTGGACGACGAGCTTGCGCATCTCGCCGGTGCGGAGGGGCTCGAGGTCGGTGGCGTTCGCGGGGGGCGCGGCGTATAGCAGGGCCGCGGCGAGAACGGGCAGGATGGGCAGGATGGCCGACGACAGGGAAGCCAAGGCGGGTTCCAATGCGATGTGGGGCGGCCGCTTCGCCAGCGGGCCCGATGCGGTGATGGAGGCGATCAACGCCTCGATCGATTTCGACCGCCGGCTCTATGCCGAGGACATCGCCGCCAGCCGGGCGCATGCGGCGATGCTGGGCGCGACCGGCATCGTCTCTGATAGCGACGCCGCCGCCATCCGGGAAGGGCTGCTCACGGTTCTGTCAGAGATCGAGGCGGGCAGCTTCCCGTTCAGCCGGGCGCTCGAGGACATCCACATGAACGTGGAGAGCCGGCTGCGGGAGCTGATCGGCGCGCCGGCCGGGCGGCTGCACACCGCCCGCTCGCGCAACGACCAGGTGGCGGTCGATTTCCGCCTCTGGGTGCGGGGCCAGTGCGACGCGGCGGAGGCGGGGCTCACGGCGCTGATGCGTGCGCTGGTGGCGCAGGCCGAGGCCGGGGCGGCGATGGTGATGCCGGGCTTCACCCATCTGCAGGTGGCGCAGCCGGTGACCTGGGGCCACCATATGCTCGCCTATGTCGAGATGTTCGCCCGCGACCGCGGGCGTTTCCGCGATGCGCGGGCGCGGATGAACGAGAGCCCGCTCGGCGCGGCGGCGCTCGCCGGGACGAGCTTTCCGATCGACCGGGAGATGACGGCGGCGGCGCTCGGCTTCGACCGGCCGATGGCGAATTCGCTCGACGCGGTGAGCGACCGCGACTTTGCGCTGGAGTTCCTCGCCGCGGCGGCGATCTCCGCCACCCACCTCAGCCGCCTGGCCGAGGAACTCGTCGTCTGGACCTCGGCGCAGTTCGGCTTCGTGCGGCTCTCCGACCGTTTCTCCACCGGCTCCTCGATCATGCCGCAGAAGCGGAACCCGGATGCCGCCGAGCTCTGCCGGGCCAAGGTGGCGCGGATCACCGGCGCGCTGGTCGCCCTGCTGACGGTGATGAAGGGGTTGCCGCTCGCCTATTCCAAGGACATGCAGGAGGACAAGGAGCAGGTCTTCGACGCGGCGGACGCGCTGATGCTCGCGCTGGCGGCGATGACCGGCATGGTCGCCGACATGGCCCCCGAGGCCGAGCGGCTCCGCGCCGCGGCCGCCACGGGCTTCTCGACCGCGACCGATCTCGCCGACTGGCTGGTGCGCCGGCTGGGGCTGCCCTTCCGCGAGGCGCATCATGTGACCGGCGCGCTGGTGAAGCGGGCCGAGGAGAAGGGGGTCGATCTGGCCGACCTCTCGCTCGCCGAGATGCAGGCGGTCCATCCCGGCATCGTCGAGGAGGTCTACGAGGTCCTCGGCGTCGACAATTCCGTCGCCAGCCGCACCAGCTTCGGCGGCACCGCGCCGGCGCGGGTGCGCGCCGAGGTGCGGCGCTGGTGGGAGGCGCTCGGGTGAGCCGGCTGGCCTGTCTCCTCCTCGCCGTCGCCCTGCTCGCGGCCTGCGGGATCAAGGGCGACCCCGCGCCGCCCCAACCCGAGGCGCCGCCCGAGGCCGAGGCGCGCTGACCCCGCTTGAGTCGCCCGGC
>NZ_CALLYO010000177.1 GCF_937858865.1 uncultured Amaricoccus sp.
CGAAGGCGCGGCCGCGGTGCTCGAAGCTCTCGAACTGGTCGAAGCTGGCGCAGGCGGGGGCGAGGAGGACGACCTCGCCCGCCTCGGCTTCCGCGAGCGCGGCGGTCACGGCGGCGGCGAGGGTGCCGGAGACGACGTGCGGGGTGTCGCCGAGGGTGGCGGCGAACGCTGGGGCGGCCTCGCCGATCAGGTAGGCCTTGGCGAGGCGGGGGAAGAGCGGGCGGAGCGGCTCGATGCCGCCCTCCTTGGCGCGGCCGCCGGCGATCCAGCGGATGCGGTCGAAGGAGAGGAGCGCCTTCTCGGCGGCGTCGGCGTTGGTGGCCTTCGAGTCGTTGACGATGCGGATGCCCTTCCAGGTGGCGACGAGCTGGCTGCGGTGGGCGAGGCCGGGATAGGTGGCGAGGGCGGCCTCGATCTGCCGGGGGGCGAGGCCGAGGGTGCGGGCGGCGGCGTAGGCGGCGCAGGCGTTCTGGTGGTTGTGGGCGCCGGGGAGGGTGAGCATGGGGCGGAGGTCGATGGAGGCGACCTGGCGGCCGTGGCGCCACTCGGCGAGGAAGCCCTTGCGGGCGGTGACGTTCCAGCCGGGGGTGGCGAGCTTGCGGGTGACCGAGATCTCGATGACCGGGTCGCCGCTGCCGGCCTCCTCGCGCATGCTGTTGGCGAGGAAGCGGCCCTCGTTCTCGTCGACGCCGATGATGGAGCGGGAGGGGCCGCCCTGGGTGAAGAGGCGGCGCTTGGCGGCGAAGTAGCCGCCGAGGCCGCCGTGGCGGTCGAGGTGGTCGGGGGTGAGGTTGAGGAAGACGGCGATGTCGGGCTGCAGCGCGCGGGCGAGCTCGATCTGGTAGGAGGAGAGCTCCATGACGACGACCATGCCGTCCTCAGCCGGGTCGAGGTCGAGGACGCCGCGGCCGATGTTGCCGCCGACCTGGACCGGGCGGCCGGCGGCGGCGAGGACGTGGGCGGTGAGGGCGGTGGTCGTCGACTTGCCGTTCGAGCCGGTGATGGCGACGACCTGGGGGGTGCGATCGAAGCGGTCCCATTCCGGGGTGGCGAAGGAGCGGAAGAAGAGGCCGATGTCGTTGTCGACGGCGACGCCGGCGTCCCAGGCGGCGGCGATGGCCGGGTGGGGCGCGGGGTAGAGATGCGGGATGCCGGGGGAGACGATCACCGCCTTCACCCCCTCCCAGGAGCGGGCGCGGGTGAGGTCGGCGAGCGGGATGCCGTCGGCCTCGGCGGCGGCGCGGGCGGCGGGGCTGTCGTCCCAGGCGAGGACCTCGGCACCGCCGGCGACGAGCGAGGCGATGGCCGGGCGGCCGGAGCGGCCGAGGCCGAGGACGGCCACCCGGTGGCCGGCGTAGCCGCGGACCGGGATCATGGGAGGGGGCGCGAAATCGGGGATTTCGCGCGCGAAACTATAACTAAGCGCATGATATAACAGGGATTCGTCGGGTTAATGGATCGTTACCGCTCGCGGGGAGGGCAGCGCCCGCCGCGCGGGGTGGGTGGGCGGGAGCGTGGCGGGCGCTGCCCGGGGCCGGGATCATCGGAGCTTCAGGGTGGCCATGCCGATCGTCGCCAGGATCAGCGAGACGATCCAGAAGCGGATCACGATCTGCGATTCCTTCCAGCCGAGCTTCTCGAAATGGTGGTGGATCGGGGCCATCAGGAAGACGCGCTTCTGGGTGCGCTTGTAGTAGAGCACCTGGATGATGACCGACAGCGCCTCGACGACGAAGAGGCCGCCGATGATCGCCAGCACGATCTCGTGCTTGGTGGCGACCGCGATCGCGCCGAGCGCGCCGCCGAGGGCGAGCGAGCCGGTGTCGCCCATGAAGACCGCGGCCGGCGGGGCGTTGTACCAGAGAAAGCCGAGACCGCCGCCGATCAGCGCCGCGACGAAGACGAGGAGCTCGCCCGTCTCCGGCACGTAGTGGACGCCGAGGTATTCGGTGAAGTCGACGCGGCCGACGGCGTAGGCGATGACCCCGAGCGAGCCGGCGGCGATCATCACCGGCATGATCGCGAGGCCGTCCAGGCCGTCGGTCAGGTTGACGGCGTTGGCGGCGCCGACGATCACCAGCATGGCGAAGGGGACGAAGAACCAGCCGAGGTTCAGCAGCAGGCCCTTGAAGACCGGGAAGGCGAGCTGGCCGCTGAGCTCGGCGGGATGGAGATACATCGCCCAGGCGGCGGCGATGGCGGCGATGACGAAGCCGGCGACGAGGCGCACCCGGCCGGAGACACCGGCGTGGGTCTGCCGGGAGACCTTGGCATAGTCGTCGGCGAAGCCGATGAGCCCGAAGGCGAGCGTCACGAACATCACCAACCAGACGTAGCCGTTCGACCAGCGCGCCCAGAGCAGCGTCGAGACGAGGAGCGCCGAGAGGATGAGGAGCCCGCCCATGGTCGGGGTGCCCTTCTTGGTGATGAGGTGCCCCTCGGGCCCGTCGCTCCTGATCGGCTGGCCGCGGCCCTGGCGCACGCGCAGGATCTCGATCAGCGGCCGGCCGAAGAGGAAGCCGAAGACGAGCGCGGTGAAGAAGGCGCCGCCGGCGCGGAAGGTGATGTAGCGGAAGACGTTGAGGGCGCTCAGGTTCTGAGACAGCTCGGCCAGGTAGTAGAGCATGCGGCGGCTATTCCTCCGGTCCGTCCGGGATCGCCTCGGCGGGGCGGGCCTCGCCGAGACGCTTGATCGCCTCGACGACCTGCCCGACGCGCGAGCCGTACGAGCCCTTGACCATGGCGATGTCGCCGGCGTCGAGGAGCCGGCGGGCGCGGGCGGCCATCGCCGCGGCGTCCTCGAACCACTCGCCGCGCGCCGCCGGCGGCAGGGCGTCGTGCAGGGCGCGCATCCGCGGGCCGGCGCAATGGACGATCGTCTCCGGGCCGATCGCCGGGGCGAGGCCGGCGTGGAGCTCGCGCTCGCGCGGCCCGAGCTCGAGCATGTCGCCGAGGAAGGCGACGCGGCGGCCGCGGGAGACGCGGCCCTGGCCGTGCTCGGGCTGCTGGCGGGCGAAGACCTCGAGCGCGGCGCGCATGGCGGCCGGGTTGGCGTTGTAGCTCTCGTCGATGAGGGTGATCGCGCCGTCGAGGCCGCCAGGGCCGAGGCGGACGGTCCAGCGCGCGCCGCGGCCCTCGGGCGCCTGCCAGGCGGCGAGCGCGATGGCGGCGCGGGCGATGTCGCCGCCGAGGGCCTCGACGGCGGCGAGGATGCCGAGGGCGTTCATGGCGAGGTGCCGTCCAGGCGCGGCGAGGCGGAAGAAGAAGGGCCGGCCGTGGGCGATGGCCTCGACGCAGGTCGAGGCGGTGCCGACCTTGACCTCGGCGAGGCGGAACTCCGGGCGCCCGGTGGCGCCGAAGCGGACCGGCCGCGCGCCGGCGCGGCGGGCGCTGGCGAGCAGGATCGGGTAGGTCTCGATGTCGCGGTTGACGACCGCGGTGCCGCCGGGCTCGAGGCCGGCGAAGATCGCCGCCTTCTCGCGGGCGATGCCGCGGACGTCCTCGAAGGCGGCGAGGTGGACGGCGGCGACGGTGGTGACGAGGGCGACGTGCGGGCGGGCGAGTTCGGCGAGCGGGGCGATCTCGCCGGGCGCGTTCATGCCGATCTCGACGACGGCGAAGTCGCTGCCGGCCGGCATGCGGGCGAGGGTGAGCGGCACGCCCCAGTGGTTGTTGAAGCTCCTGTCGGCGGCGTGGACCTTGCCCTGGGCGCCGAGGGCGGTGCGCAGCATCTCCTTGCTGCCGGTCTTGCCGACCGAGCCGGTGACGGCGACGAGCCGGCCGGCGAAGCGGGTGCGGGCGGCGCGGGCGAGGGCGCGGAGCGCCTGGAGGACGTCGGGGACGAGGAGGAGGGGGGCGTCCGCGGGGACGTTCTCCGGTCGGCGCGAGACGAGGGCGGCGGCGGCGCCGCGGGCGAGCGCGTCGGCGACGAAGTCGTGGCCGTCGCGGGCGGCGGAGAGCGCGACGAAGAGGTCGCCCGGCGCCAGGGTGCGGGTGTCGATGGAGACGCCGGTGGCGCTCCAGTCCCGGTCGCTCGCGCCGCCGGTGGCGGCCACCGCCGCGTCGCGGGTCCAGAGGGTCATGCGCCGAAGCCGTCGAGGGCGGCGACCGCGACGCTCGCCTGCTCGAGGTCGTCGAAGGGGAGGATGTCGTGGCCGATGATCTGGCCGGTCTCGTGGCCCTTGCCGGCGATGAGGAGGGCGTCGCCGGGCTGGAGGGCGTCGACGGCGGTGAGGATCGCCTCGGCGCGGTCGCCGATGTCGGTGGCCTCGGGGGCGCCCTCGCGCACGGCGGCGCGGATCGCGGCCGGGTCCTCGGTGCGCGGGTTGTCGTCGGTGACGTAGACGAGGTCGGCGGCCTCGGCGGCGGCCTTGCCCATCAGCGGGCGCTTGCCGCGGTCGCGGTCGCCGCCGGCGCCGAAGACGACGATGAGCCGGCCCATGACGTGCGGGCGGAGCGCGTTGAGGGCGGTGGTCAGCGCGTCGGGGGTGTGGGCGTAGTCGACGAAGACGGCGGCGCCGTTGGCGCGCGTGGCGGCGCGCTCCATGCGGCCGCGGACGGTGCGGATGCCGGGGAGTGCGCCGATGACGGCGGCGGCGGGGCTGCCAGAGCCGATGGCGAGGCCGGCGGCGACGAGCGCGTTGTGGGCCTGGAAGCCGCCGATGAGCTCGAGGCGGACCTTGTGGGACTTGCCGTCCCAGGCGAAGAGCAGCTCCTGGCCGGTGGCGTCGAACCGCTGGCCGATGACGCGCAGCGTGCAGCCCTCGGCGTGGCCGACGGTGAGGACGCGCTGGCCGCGGTCCTTGGCCAGCGTGCGGACGCGGGGGCCGTGCGGGTCGTCGAGGTTGACGACGGCGGTGCCGTGGCGGGGGAGGACGCGGGTGAAGAGGCCGAGCTTGGCCTGGAAGTAGGCCTCGAAGTCGGGGTGGTAGTCGAGGTGGTCGCGGGTGATGTTGGTGAAGCCGGCGGCGGTCAGGTGCACGCCGTCGAGGCGGTACTGGTCGAGGCCGTGGCTCGAGGCCTCCATGGCGGCGTGGGTGACGCCCTTGTCGGCGAGGTCGGCGAGGAGGCGGTGGAGCTGCACCGGCTCGGGCGTGGTGTGCGAGAGCGAGGCGGAGACGGCGCCCTCGACGCCGACGGTGCCGAAGTTGACCGCGGTCTCGCCGAGCGCCTCCCAGATCTGGCGGGTGAAGCTGGCGCAGGAGGTCTTGCCGTTGGTGCCGGTGACGGCGACCACGATCTCGGGCTGGGTGCCGTAGAAGCGGCGGGCGGCGGTGGCGAGCGCCCGGCGGGGGGTGTCGCTGAGGATGACGGGGACGGCGAGCGGGCCCTCGGCCTCGGCGATGGCGAGGCCGGCGGGGTCGGTGAGGACGGCGACCGCGCCCATGCGGAGCGCGTAGGGGATGAACTCGGCGCCGTGCATCCGGCTGCCGGGGAGGGCGGCGAAGAGGTGGCCGGGGCGGGTCTCGCGGCTGTCGGCGGAGAGGCCGGTGATCTCGGGCAGCGCGCCCGACCAGTCGCCGGCGCGCCTGGTCCCGGCGAGGAGGCCGAGCGCCTCGAAGCCCGTCAGCTTGTCCGTCCTGTCCGTGCCGGTCATGGTCACCTTGCGCTGGCGGGCGCCCCCTCGGCGACCCGGCTATTCGTTTCCTGCGAGCGTGTAAAGCAGCGGCGCGCCGTCCTCGGGAGAGCCGATCGGGCGCATCCCCATCACCGGGGCGAGCCGGCGGACGGCGTGGGCGAGCACCGGCGCGGCGGTGAGGCCGGCGGTGCGGAAGGAGGTCTTGTTGATGACGGCGGTGGGCTCGTCGAGGGCGATGACGAGAACGTACTTGGGGTCCGAGGCGGGGAAGAAGGAGGCGAAGGTGGCGATGGTCTTGTCGCGGGCGTAGCCGCCCCAGGCGTTCGGCTTGTCGGCGGTGCCGGTCTTGCCGCCGACCTCGTAGCCCTCGACGTTGGCGGACTTGGCGGTGCCGCGCACCACGACCTGGCGCATCATGTCGCGGAGCTGCTGCGAGGTGCGGGGCGAGATCACCCGGTCGGCCTCGGTCGGGCGCTCGTTGCTGGCGATGATGCTCGGGTGGATGCGCAGGCCGCCGTTGACCAGCGCGGCGTAGCCGGCGGCGAGATGCAGCGGCGTCACCGCCATGCCGTGGCCGTAGGAGATGGTGATGGTGGAGAGGTCGCTCCACTTCTGCGGCAGGAGCGGGGCGGTGCGGCCGGCCTCGACGAGCTCGACCGGCGAGGCGTCGAGGAGGCCGATCCTGCGGAAGAACTCCTGCTGCCGGGTGGCGCCGAGCATCATGCCGATGTGTGCGGCGCCGATGTTGGAGGACTTCACCAGCACGTCCTCGACGCTGAGGCGCGAACCGTAGTCGTGGAAGTCGCGGATGGTGAAGCGGCCGTAGCGCATCGGCGACTTCGAGTCGACGAGCGTCTGCGGCGAGACGAGGCCGGCCTCGAGCGCCATGGCGACGGTGAAGACCTTGAAGACCGAGCCGAGCTCGTAGCGCCCCTGCGCGGCGCGGTTGAAGAGCGGGCTGTCGGCCGGGTCGCCGGAGGTGGGCAGCGGCGGGCGGACGTTGGGGTCGAAGTCGGGGAGGCTGGCGAGGGCGCGGATCTGGCCGGTGTCTGCCTCCATCAGGATGCCGACGGCGCCCTTGGCGCGCATCTCCTTCATGCCCTGGCCGAGCACGTCCTCGAGCGCGGTCTGCGCCTTGAGGTCGATGGAGAGGCGGAGCGGACGGTCGACGGTTTCGGGGTCGCGCAGCCGCTCGTCGAAGACGCGCTCGACGCCGGCGGTGCCGATGACCTCGGCGGCGCGCACCCCCTCGCGGCCGAAGCTGGCGCCGCCGAGGACGTGGGCGGCGAGCGGGCCGTTCGGGTAGAGGCGCGTCTCGCGCGGGCCGAAGAGGAGGCCGGGCTCGCCGAGGTCGTGCACGAGCTGGCGCTGCTCGGGGGAGATCGACTTCTCGATCCACATGAACTTGCGGCCGTCGGTCAGGCGGCGCGCCAGCTCGTCGGCGTCGAGATCGGGGAAGATGCCGGCCAGCCCCTCGGCCGCGGCCACCGGGTCGATCATCTGCGCCGGCTGGGCGTAGAGCGAGGCGGTGACGATGTTGGTGGCGAGGATGTTGCCGTTGCGGTCGACGATGTCGGCGCGCCGGGTGTGGATCGGCTCGGCCGGCATGCCGCCGCGCGGCTCGACCGGCACGGCGGCGGAGAGGAGCGCCATGCGGCCGGCGACGGTCGAGAAGCCGAGGATGAAGGCGACGCCGAGCAGCAGAAGCCGCGTCTCGGCCTTGACCCGCTCGGCGCGGTGGCGCGCGGCGAGCCGGGCGGCCCGCTCCTCGGCCTCGACGAGGTTCGGGTCGGTGCCCTCGGCGCGGGCGCTGAGGATGCGGGCGAGCGGGCGGAGCGGGCGTCGGATCACGGGCGGGCTCCGGTCGGGATCGGCTTCGGGGTGCCCTCGTCGGAAGCGACGAGGGGGTCGGGCTCGGGCGGGAAGGCGACCATCGTCACCTCGCCGAACTGTTCGGGGGTGAGCTCGGCGAGGCCGAGCTCGGCGGCGTTGGCGGCGACGAGGGCGGCGAGCCGGTCGGGGCGGTTGAGGTAGGCCCATTCGGCGTTCAGCACCGCGATCGCCTCGCGCTCGTGGGCGATCTGCTTGCGCAGCTCATCGAGCCGGCCCATCGCCTCCTGCGTCGCGTAGTTCACCCGGTAGGCCCATGTGGCGGAGACGACGACGAGCACCGCCGCCGAGAGGTGGAGGACGATCCTCATGCCAGGCCCTCGAGCGCGAGCCGCGGCAGGCCGAGGGCGCGGGGATCGACCGGCGCGGCGGGGGTGTCGAGGCGGCGGGCGACGCGGAGCCGGGCCGAGCGGGCGCGCGGGTTGGCGGCGACCTCGGCGGCGTCGGGCGCGATCGGCTTGCGGGTGACGAGCTCGAAGCCGGGCGCCTCGCCGGGCGTCTCCGGGGCATGGCGGCTGCCGCGCGGGGCGGCGCCGGAGCGCAGCGCGAGGAAGCGCTTCACGACCCGGTCCTCGAGCGAATGGAAGGTGACGACGGCGAGCCGGCCGCCGGGGGCGAGCGCGGCCTCGGCGCCGGCGAGGCCGCGGGCGAGCTCGCCGAGCTCGTCGTTGACCGCGATGCGCAGCGCCTGGAAGCTGCGGGTGGCCGGGTGCGGCTGGCCGGGCTTCGGGCGCGGCAGCAGCCGTTCGAGGAGGCCGGCGAGCTGCAGGGTGGTGGTGAAGGGGGCGGCCTTGCGGTCCTGCACGATGGCGCGGGCGATGCGCCGCGAGGCGCGCTCCTCGCCGTATTCGTAGAGGATGGTGGCGAGCTCGGCCTCGGGGAGGCGGTTGACGAGGTCGGCGGCGGTCGGGCCGCTCTGGCTCATGCGCATGTCGAGCGGGCCGTCGCGGAGGAAGGAGAAGCCGCGGCCGGCCTGGTCGAGCTGCATCGAGGAGACGCCGATGTCGAGCACGACGCCGTCGAGCGCGGGGGCGCCCGCCGCGGCGGCGATCGCGGCGAGATCGCCGAAGCGGCCGGGGACGAGCGTCAGCCGCTCGCCGAAGGCGGAGGCCCAGGCGGCGGCGCGCTCGAGCGCCTCGGGATCGCGGTCGATGCCGATGACCCGCGCGGCGCCGGCGTCGAGGAGGGCACGGGCGTAGCTGCCGGCGCCGAAGGTGCCGTCGAGCCAGGTGCCGGAGACGGGGGCGACCGCGCGCAGGAGGGGCGCGAGGAGGACCGGCACGTGCGGAGTTCCGGGCGGGGCGATGGGGGCCATCATCATGACCGGCCCTCGCGGTCCATCGCGTCGAGGAGGGCGAAGGGGTCGCCGCCCTCGTCGAGGCCCTCGCGCCAGGCGTCGATGCCGGCCATGTCGTCCTGGTAGGCCTTGGGCGCCCAGACCTGGAAATGCTCGCCCATGCCGGCGAAGAGCGCCTCGTCGGTGAGGCCGAACATCTCGCGCAGGCGCTGCGGCAGGACGATGCGGCCGTTCTCGTCGACCTGGGCATAGACCGACTGGGTGTTGAGGAGCCGCTCGAGGGCGCGGCGTTCCCTGGAGAAGGCGGGGAGCCGGGCGACCTTCTCGTCGAGCCTGGCCGCGCCTTCGAGGGTGTAGCCCTCGAGGCAGTGGCCGGACGGCATGCCGTAGATGAGGACGAAGGTCGGGTTCAGCCCCTCGGTCCAGTCCGGGTCGCCTTCCTCGATCACGCGGCGAAAGGGGGCGGGAACCGACACGCGGCCCTTCTGGTCCACCTTGTGGACCGATTCGCCCCTGAACCGCCGCAACACCGGCACGCTACTCCTGTCCCGTCGGCGAAGTCCCTCCGGAAGCAAATGGCGGGCCGTGCTGCCTCACGGCACGACCCGCCACCTGGTCCCTCTCTGGGTCCTCGCGCCCGGCCGCCCCCTGCTCGTTCGTGGGTCCTTGCCGGGTCTTGCTTCGTCTTTGGAAGAACTGTGGGCCTGTATGAAACCTGCCGGGTTTCTGTTTCGGGTCTTGTCGCCCTTGATCGAATTACCACTGCCCTTCCGTGCTTCATTGGATAGCATGGGAGCACATGGGTTTCAATGGATTTTTGTGGGAATTCTTGGACGTGAGCGCTTTCGAGTTTCCCGATCACGCGGATGTTCCCGTAAGGTTCGAATCCTGGTCCAGTTCTTGGTTGCTGCGCCGCAGCAGAACACAAGATGATGTGCTCTACCTGGCGTTTTATCCCGGCGCAAGATTATCGTTAAAGTTGTTCCCAGCCGCGTGATCGGCGGCCGCCGGCGGCGAATCGCCTGCCTTTCCCATGCCGTTCCATGCGTGGCGGCCTTGGGGGAAGAGTCGCGCGGATGGCCTGTAAGCCGGATTCTGTGACGGCCCCGGGGGGCCGCCGATGGCCATTCATCTCGGCCCGCCGTCGCCGGCGGGCTCGGGCAGCCAACCCGGATCGCTCGGGCGGGAGAACCCTGGGGGACCTCTCTCTCGATCGGACCCCCGCGCGATCCCTATTTGGCCTTGCTCCTGGCGGGGCTTGCCGTGCCACCGACGTTGCCGCCGGCGCGGTGGGCTCTTACCCCACCGTTTCACCCTTGCCGCCGGGTTTCCCCGGAGGCGGTCTCTTCTCTGTGGCGCTTTCCCTCGGGTTACCCCGGGCGGGCGTTACCCGCCGCCATTTCTCCCTGGAGTCCGGACTTTCCTCGACCCTTTCGGGCCGCGGCCATCCGGCCATCCGCGCGTGCCCCTTATGTGGGAACGCGGCGGCGGTCAACGCAAGCCCGCATCGCGGCGACGTCAGTGGAATCGGGGGCGGGATCGGGCGCGCCTGCCGCCCAGGGGCGGAAGCGGAGCCGGGCGGCGGCCAGCACGAGCCCCCAGTCGCCGGCGGGGGCGGCGTAGCCGGCTGCATGCGCGGCGGCGCGGAAGTGGTCCCAGCCGGCGGAGGGGGCGGGTTCCGTGTCATCGGCGTCGGGCCAGACGGCACGGCCGCCGAGGGCGAGGCGGCGCCAGTCGAACTTGGGGCCGGGGTCGGACTTGCGCTCGGGCGCCATGTCGGAATGGGCGATGACCCCGGCGGGGGGGATCGACCAGCGCGCCATGATGCCGTCGAGGAGGGTCTCGAGCGCGGCCATCTGCGGCTCGGGGAAGGGCGGGAAGCCGGCGAGCGGGCCGGCGTTGGCGAGCTCGATGCCGATGGAGCGGGAGTTCACGTCCCCTGCCCCGCCCCAGGAGCCGGTGCCGGCGTGCCAGGCGCGCCCGGTCTCGGGCACCAGGCGCCAGGTGCGGCCGTCCTCGGCGACGAGGTAGTGGGCGGAGACCTCGGCGGCGGGATCGCAGAGCCGCTCGAGCGCCGCCTCGGCGGTCAGCATGGCGGTATGGTGCAGGACGACGAGCTCCGGCCGCAGGCCGTCGCGGCGCGGGCCGAAGTTGGGGCTGGACCGCTCGATGATTTCCATGCGCTTCTCGGGGGATGTCATGCCGCCCCTCGCCGCTGCAGAACCGCGTCGCCCCGGACGGGAGCCTCAATGCGGTCGCGGCGCGCGGGACGCTGATGGGCAACCGCGGCGGTCGGCTGCACCGGGCGGACGGAACGCTCGGCCGTGCGCGCTGGCGGAGCCGGGCGTGGATCGCCTGCCTGACCGAGTTCCGGGGGCGGCACCGCGCGGTCTGGGGCGAGAGCTACAGCGAGATCTTCTTCCTCGACGAGGCGACGGCGCTCGCCGCCGGGCACCGGCCCTGCTTTGAATGCCGGCGCGCCGAGGCGCTGGCCTTCGCGGCGGCCTGGGGAGAGCCGGCGCCGCGCGCCGGGGAGATGGACGCGGTGCTGCACGCCGAGCGGCTCGGGCCGCGCCAGCGGATCGCCTTCGGGGCGCTGCCGGAGGGGGCGATCTTCGCGGCGGCGGAGGGGTTCCACCTGCGCACCGAGAGGGGTGCGCTCCTCTGGAGCTTTGCCGGCTATCGGCCGGCGCGGCGCTTCGCGGCAGAGGAGATCGTGCAGGCGGTCACGCCGGCGCACGTGCGCGCGGCGCTGGCGCAGGGCTATCGCCCGCGGCTGCACCCGAGCGCGGCGGCTCAGTTGAGCGCGCGGTAGGGAGCGGGGTCCCACTTGCAGGCGAAGCCGTCGCCGTCGGGGTCGATGCCGTAGCGATCCTGCTCCGGGCCGCCGCCGGCGAGGAAGGCGCGCTGGGCGGCGTCCGAGTCGCGGAAGCGGCCGCAGTTGCCGACGCCGGTCACCCGCGCCGCCGCCCCGCGCGGATAGATCGACTGGCCGATGGAATTCGAGGTCTGCTTGGCGAAGAGGGCGATGTTGACCCCGTCGACCCGGTTCGGCAGCGGCCCCGGCTGCACCACGACCAGCTGGTCGCGCGCGGAGGCGAGCTCGCGCTCGGCGATGGCGGCATCGATCTTCTGCTGCTCGAGCGTCCACTGCATCAGGTTGATGCGGTCCTGGTCGAGCGCCGCGCCGGTGCCGGTGGTCGAACCGGCGAGCGCGACCTGGGTCGGCTGGCCGCTCTCGTCGAGGGCACCCGCGACCGTGGTCGAGAAGTCCCCGCCGCCATAGGTCGAGGCGTTGCCGGCGACCGGCACCTCGGTGATGACGCCGTCGGACGGGACGGTGACCGCCCCGCCGGCGCAAGCGGCCAAGGCACTGCAGGCAAGGATCGTCAGAATTCGCATGGGTGGTCTGCCTTTTCGCCCTCAACGGCCAGTTTCGTGTGCTCTTACCACCATTTTTCCGGCTTTGCAGCAAATCCGCTCGCGCGCTCGAGAGCGAAGGCCACGTCGAGCATTCCCGCCTCGTCCCAGGGGCGGCCGATCACCTGCAGGCCGAGCGGGAGCCCGCGCCCGTCCAGCCCCGCCGGCACCGCGGCGCCGGGCAGCCCGGCGAGGTTCACCGTCACGGTGAAGACGTCGTTGAGGTACATCTGCACCGGATCGGCGTCGGCCATCTCGCCGATGCCGAAGGCGGCCGAGGGGGTCGCCGGGGTGAGGATCGCGTCGATCCCCTCCGCGAAGGCCGTCTCGAAGTCGCGCCGGATCAGCGTGCGGACCTTCTGCGCCCGGAGGTAGTAGGCGTCGTAGTAGCCGGCGGAGAGGACATAGGTGCCGATCATCACCCGCCGGCGCACCTCGGGGCCGAAGCCCTCGGCGCGCGTGCGCTCGTACATGGCGGTGATGCCTTCGTTCGCGCCGATCTTCGCCCGATGCCCGTAGCGGACCCCGTCGTAGCGGGCGAGGTTCGAGGAGGCCTCGGCCGGGGCGATCACATAGTAGGCGGGCAGCGCGTACCTGGTGTGCGGCAGCGAGATCTCGACGATCTCGGCGCCGGCGGCGCGCAGCCAGTCGGCGCCCTGGTGCCAGAGCGCCTCGATCTCGGCCGGCATCCCCGCGACGCGGTACTCCTTCGGGATGCCGATCCGCTTGCCGCGCATGTCGCCGACCAGCGCGGCCTCGAAGTCGGGCACCGGGGCGGGCGAGGAGGTCGAATCCTTCGGATCGTGCCCGGCCATGGCGCGCAGCATGATGGCCGCGTCGCGCACCGTCCTGGTCATCGGGCCGGCCTGGTCGAGCGAGGAGGCGAAGGCGATGATCCCCCAGCGCGAGCAGCGCCCGTAGGTCGGCTTCACCCCGACGATGCCGGCAAAGGCCGCCGGCTGGCGGATCGAGCCGCCGGTGTCGGTGCCGGTGGCGCCGAGGCAGAGGTCGGCCGCGACCGCTGCCGCCGAGCCGCCGGAGGAGCCGCCGGGGGTGAGCGGCGCCGGATCGCCCTGGCGCCGCCAGGGGCTGATCGCCGGGCCGTAGGCGGAGGACTCGGTCGAGCTGCCCATGGCGAATTCGTCCATGTTGAGCTTGCCGAGGCAGATGGCGCCCGCTTCCCAGAGCTTGCGGGTCACCGTGCTCTCGTAGGGCGGGCGGAAGCCTTCGAGGATGCGCGAGGCGGCCCGGGCCGGCTCGTCCTCGACGCAGAAGAGATCCTTGATCCCGAGCGGGATGCCGCAGAGGTCGGGGGCGTCCCCCTCCTTCAGCCGCGCGGCGGCGAGGGTCGCCTGGTAGCGCGCCTTGTCCGCGGTCAGCGCCGAGAAGGCGTTGAGGGGCGCGGAGGCCTCGGCCGCGGCGAGGCAGGCCTCGGTCAGCTCGATCGCGCCGATCTCGCCGGCGCGCAGCGCCCGGCGGGCCTCGGCGATGGTGAGCGACGGCAGCCCGCTCACTCGACCACCTTCGGAACGGTGAAGAAGCCGGCGCGCGCGTCCGGCGCATTCTCGAGCACCTTGTCGGGATAGCCGCCGTCGGTCACCTCGTCGGCACGCCAGGGGAGCTTCATCGGCGTCACCGAGGTCATCGGCTCCACGCCCTCGACATCGACCTCGTTCAGCTCCTCCATGAAGCCGAGGATCCCCGAGAGCTCGGTCGCCAGCGGCGCGAGCTCGGCCTCGGCCACCTCGATGCGCGCCAGATGCGCCACCCGGCGCGCGGTCTCCTTGTCGATCGACATGCGGTCTTCCCGGGAACGTGGCTCGGCCGCGGCTTTACCGCGGCCGGCCTCCCCGCGCAAGGCGAGCCCGGCCGCACGAGGCGGCACCGGGCCAACACCGCACCAGCCATTCTTGACCAAATAAGTTGGGATGGGCTAGCAAGGCGCGAGATGCCCAGCCCGACGCCAGGCGCGACTCAAGTTCTCGGGGAGGGGCGGGCATGAAGGCGAAGGCATTGACGGCAGTGGCGCTTGCCGCTGCGACGGGCGCGCAGGCGCAACAGGCGGGCTTCATGCTCGACACGATCACGGTGACCTCGGCGGCGCGCCAGGAGCGGCCGCTGCTCGACACGCCGGTGGCGGCGAGCGTGGTCGAGGGCGAGGCGCTGGCGGTCAAGCAGGCGACGAACTACCAGGAGCTGATCGGCGACCAGCCGGGCGTGCTGATCGCCGGCGGGCCGCGGCCGATCGCGCAGGAGCCGAACATCCGCGGCTTCTCCGACGATCAGATCGTCATGCGCTACGACGGCGGGCGGTCGAACTTCAACGACGCCCACCGCGGGCGGTTCTTCATCGATCCCGACATCATTCAGCGCATCGAGATCATCCGCGGCGGCGGCTCGACGCTCTACGGCTCGGGGGCGATGGGCGGGGTCATCGCCATCGAGACGAAGGACGTGGCGGACCTGCTCGAGCCGGGGCGGGACTGGGGCGGCCGGCTCGCCTCCGGCTGGTCGACGAACGGCGAGATCGGCCAGGCGAGCGCCACGCTCTTCGGCCGGCAGGGGCGGTTCGACGCCCTCGGCTTCATCGGCTGGCAGCCGATGGGCGCCGACCTCGAGGACGGCGACGGCGAGCGGATCCGCTCGTCGCAGATCGACATCGGCAACGCGCTGGTGAAGTTCGGCTTCGAGCCCAACGAGGCCAACCGCATCGAGCTGAGCGGCGTGCTCTACCGCGACGAGGGCACCACGCCGCCGAACGCCAATGCCGCCGCCTCGGCGACGACCGACGTCGACCGCGACGCCGACGTCTCGATGGCGCGGCTCTCCTGGGACTATGCGCCGCCGGGATCGACGCTCGTCGACCTCTCCGCGCTCGCCTACTTCAACGGGCTGAAGATCACCGAGGACCGCGACTTCGACGGCCGCAACGACGTGACCCGCTACGAGACCTGGGGCATCGACGTCACCAACCGCTCGCGCTTCGACGCCGGGCGGCCGGTGACGCTGGTCTACGGCATCGAGGCCTTCCGCGATACGCAGGAGGGCGAGCGCAACGGGGCGCCGCGGACGCAGTTCCCCAAGGCCGAGGCCACGACCTTCGCCGCCTATGCCGAGGCGACGGTCGCGCTGACCGAGCGGCTCGAGCTGATCCCCGGCCTGCGCTACGACCGCTACCAGCGCGACCCGGACGATCCGGCGCTCGACAGCGTGGACGAGGGCTTCGTCTCGCCGCGGCTCGGGCTCAGCTACCGGCCGAGCGACGACTGGCAGATCTACGGCAACGTGGCGCGCGCCTTCCGCGCCCCCTCGATGATCGAGCTCTACAACGACGGGGTGCATTTCGCGACGGCGGGCTTTCCGATGGGGCCGGGCCTCTCCTTCTCGGGGGTGAACAGCTTCGTGCCGAACCCCGACCTCGAGCCGGAACGCTCGACCCAGGTCGAGATCGGCACCCGCTTCTCGCGCCAGGGCGTGCTGCGCGAGGGCGACAGCCTCGATCTCTCGGCGAACGCCTACTATGCCGACGTGGACGATTTCATCAACCAGACCGTCACCTTCATCGACTTCTCGACCATGGCGCCGGGGCCGGGCGGGATGGTCGTCGGCGGCACGACGACGACGGAGAACGTCGACGCGCGGCTCTGGGGCTTCGAGGGGACGCTCGACTACGACGCCGGGCCCTGGTTCGCCGGACTGATCCTGACCGTGCCGCGCGGCGAGGAGACGGGGGGCGGGGCGCTCGGCTCGATTCCGCAGGACCGGCTGACGGTGTCGGGCGGCTTCCGGCCGGCGGCGGCCTGGGCGTTCGGCGCGCGGGCGACCTTCGCGGCGGAGCAGGACGACGTACCCGAGGAGTCGCTGCCGGCCGACGGGTGGACGACGGTCGATCTCTTCGCCTCGTGGGCGCCGCAGATGGCGGCGCTCGAGGGGACGGTCTTCCGGGCGGGGATCGACAACCTCTTCGACGAGACCTACGCCATCTATCCGAACGGCCTGAACCAGCCGGGCCGCACCTTCAAGATCGCCGCCGCCGTGGCCTTCTGAGGATGACGCCGGTGCCAGCCCTGCCGATGCTCAGCCGCCGCCGCCTGCTGGCCGCCGCGGGGGCGCTGCTCGTCGCGACGCGGGTCCGGGCGGCGGCGGGGCGGGTGCTGGTCCTCGGCGGGGACCTGGTGGAGATCGCCTTCGCGCTCGGGGCCGGCGGCGCGGTCATCGCGACCGACGAGACGGCGCTCTGGCCGCCGGAGGCGGAGGCGCTGCCCAAGGTCGGCTACCTGCGCCAGCTCTCGGCGGAGGGGATCCTGTCGCTGGCGCCGGACCTGGTGCTGGCGAGCCCGGACGCCGGGCCGCCGGCGGTGATGGAGCAGCTGCGCGCCGCCGGCCTGGCCGTCGAGGTGGGGCCGGCCGGCACGGGGTTCGCGGCGGTGGCGCCGAAGATTTCCTTCGTCGGCAAGGCCCTGGGGCGCGAGGCGGAGGCGGGCGCGCTCGCCGCGCGGGTCGCGGCGGAGATGGCTGCGGTCGAGGCGGCGCTGGCGGCCGTTCCCGACACGCCGTCGGTGGTCTTCCTCATCTCGGTCGGGCGCGGGGCGCCGATGGCGGCGGGGAGCGGGACGGCGGCGGATGCGATGATCCGGCTCGCGCATGCGCGCAATGCCGTCGCGGGCTTCGAGGGCTACAAGCCGCTCTCGGCCGAGGCGGCGGTGGGGCTGGCGCCGGATGCGCTGCTGCTGCCCGAGCATGCGGTCGATGCGGCGGGCGGGGCGGAGCGGGCGCTGGCGCTGTCGGGGCTCGCGAACACGCCCGCCGGGCGCGAGGGGCGGGTGGTGGTGATGGACGGGCTGAAGCTGCTCGGCTTCGGGCCGCGCACGCCGGCGGCGGTGGCGGAGCTGGCGCGGGCGCTGCATCCGGACGCGCCGCTCGACCTTTGATGCGCCCGGCGGCTGCCATCGCCGGGTTCGCGCTGGCGGCACTGGCGCTCGCCGTCGCCGGCATCGCGCTCGGGCCGGTGCCGCTCGGGCTCGGCGAGGTCATGGCGGCGCTGGGCGGCACGGCCGAGCCGCGGGCGCAGGCGATCGTCGCCGAGATCCGCGCGCCGAGGGTGGCGCTCGCCGCGGCGGTCGGCGGCGGGCTGGCGCTCTCGGGGACGACGCTGCAGGGGCTCTTGCGCAACCCGCTGGCCGATCCCGGCCTCATCGGCGTCACGGCGGGCGCGGCGCTCGGGGCGGTGGCCTCGATCGTCTTCGCCGATGCGCTGCTCGGGACGGTGCCGTCGGTGCTGCGGCCGTGGCTGCTGCCGGCGGCGGCCTTCGCCGGCGCGGTGGCGACGACGGCGCTCGTCTTCGCCATCGCCCGGCGCGGCGGGACGACGCATGCGGCGACGCTGATCCTTGCCGGGGTGGCGATCAACGCCATCGCCTTCTCGGTGGTCGGGCTGATGACCTACATGAGCGACGACCAGGAGCTGCGCGACCTGACCTTCTGGAGCATGGGCGGGCTCGGCGGCGCGACCTGGCGGGCGGCGGCGCTGGCCACGCTCTGCACGCTGGTCGCGGCAGCGGGGCTCTGGCGGCTGGCGCGCGGGCTCGACCTGCTGCAGCTCGGCGAGCGCGCCGCCTGGCATGCCGGGCTCGAGGTCGAGCGGGTGAAGCGGGCGGCCGGCCTCTGGTCGGCGCTGGCGGTCGGGGCGGGCACCGCGGTCGCCGGCCCGATCGGCTTCATCGGCCTCGTCGCGCCGCACATCGCGCGGCTCTGCGTCGGGCCCTCGCACCGGCTGGTCGCGCCGGCGGCGGCGCTGATCGGGGCGGGGCTGCTGCTCGCGGCCGACCTCGGGGTCCGGATGATCGTGCCGCCGGCCGAGCCGCCGGTCGGCCTCGCGACCAGCCTGATCGGCGGGCCCTTCTTCCTCTGGCTGCTGCTGGCGCGGATGCGGCGCGATGCTTGAGGCGCGCGGGGTCAGCCTCCGCCGCGGCGGGCGGCCGGTGCTGGAAGGCGTGTCGCTCGCGCTCGCCACCGGCGAGCTCGTGGCGCTCTGCGGGCCGAACGGGGCGGGCAAGTCGAGCCTCTTCGCGCTCCTCGCCGGCGAGCTCCGCCCCGAGGCGGGCGCGGTCACCCTAGACGGGCTCCCGCTCGCCCGGCTCTCCGCCGCCACGCTCGCCGCCGAGCGGGCGGCGCTCGAGCAGGCCCCTACCCTCTCGGCGCCGTTCAGCGTCACCGAGCTGGTCGCGCTCGGGCTGACGGCGGTGCCGCGCGCCGATGTCGACGAGACGGCGCTCTGCGGCCGCGCGATGGCGGCGGCCGGGGTGGCGGCGCTGGCGGCGC